>NZ_JAFMPV010000016.1:0-132272 GCF_049132105.1 Pseudomonas sp. NFX15 | reverse complement strand
GTGATGCGCAAATACCTGACCGGGTTATGGGCGTGCATGCGTTCTGGAGAAGAATTTGATACGGCCAAGCTTTTCAGCGAAAAACATCTCGCGAAAGCTTGACCGTGAACAGAGTATCTACAGGTTCCGTGGCTGTACACAATACCAGCGAGCCACCTAAATCACTGTAGGAGCGGGCTTGCCCGCGAAGAAGATTTATCAGGCGCCGACGATCCCGCCGTCCTCGCGCGCGATGGCCATCACCGAAGACCGCGGTTTGCCATTGGGCAGGTGCTCGGGGAAGGTCGACCCGCCGTTTTCACCGGGATGCTGAATCCCGACAAACAAGGTCTTCTGATCCGGTGAGAAGCTGATCCCGGTCACCTCGCAACCTACCGGCCCGACCATGAACCGACGAATCTCACCGGTCGCAGGATCGGCGCAGAGCATCTGGTTGTTGCCCATGCCAGCAAAGTCCCCGGCGTTGCTCACATCGCCGTCGGTCAGGATCCACAAGCGTCCGGCCGTGTCGAAACCCAGGCCGTCCGGGCTGTTGAACATGTTTTGTGGCGTGATGTTCGACGAGCCGGCCTTTGGCGTCCCGGCATGTGCGCTCGGGTTGCCAGCCACCACGAACAGGTCCCAGGCAAAGGAGTGCGAGGCATGGTCGTCGCGCTCGGTGCGCCAGCGCAGGATCTGCCCATAGACGTTCTTCTCCCGCGGGTTCGGCCCGCCGACCGGTTGCCCGTCTTCGCCGCGCTTGGCGTTGTTGGTCAGCGTGCAGTAGACCTGGCCATCCGTGGGGCTGACCACGATCCATTCCGGGCGGTCCATGCGCGTGGCTTTCACCACGCTGGCGGCGAGGCGGGCGTGAATCAGCACCTCGGCCTGATCGGCAAAACCGCTGCTGGCGTCGATGCCGTTTTTGCCGTGGGTCAGCTCAACCCATTCGCCCTGGCCTTTCGGGTGATCGGCATGACCGTCGCCTGCGTCGAAACGCGCCACGTACAGCGTGCCGTGGTCGAGGATGTCGCGGTTGGCCTTGTGGTTCTTGTGGTCGATCTTGTCGCGGCTGACGAATTTGTAGATGAACTCACCACGCTCATCGTCACCCATGTACACCACGGCATGGCCGTCGGCGGTTTCGGCGAGGGCGGCGTTTTCGTGTTTGAAACGGCCCAGCGCCGTGCGTTTGACCGGCGTTGACTTGGGATCGAACGGGTCGATTTCCACCATCCAACCGTGACGGTTGAGTTCGTTGGGATTCTTGGCCAGGTCGAAGCGCTCGTCGTGCGGGTGCCAGTTGATCTCCTTGCTGGTCGCCACCGCGCCATAGCGTTTTTGCGCCGGGTCGAATTTTTGCTCGGTGTTGCTGCTGCCGAAACAGTCAGTGAAGTTCTCTTCGCAGGTCAGGTAGGTGCCCCACGGCGTCTTGCCGTTGGCGCAGTTCTGGAAGGTGCCGAGGACGTTCTTGCCGTGCGGGTCGGCGCTGGTTTTCAGCAGGGCATGTCCGGCGGCCGGGCCGCTCAGGGTGATCGGCGTGTTGCCGTGAATGCGACGGTTGTAGCGCGAGCCCTGGACGAAATGCCATTGACCATTCTTGCGCTGCACTTCAATCACCGACACGCCTTCGCTGGCCAGCGCCTTGCGTACGTCTTCGGCCGACTGCGGCATGCCGCCGTGAGCGTAGAGGTAGCGGTAGTTGGTGTATTCGTTGTTGATCGCCAGCAGCGCCCGGTCTTTTTCACCCGGGAATTCGAACAGGCTCATGCCGTCGTTGTTGTCGCCGAACTGGACCTCCTGATGCTCGGCACTGCCGTTGCCACTCGGGTCGAAGGCCGGGCCGTCCTTGTGCAGCGGCTGGCCCCAACTGATCAGCACCGAAGATTTATAGCCCGGTGGCAGGGTGATGGCGTCGCTTGTGGCGGCGGCGATGCTGTCGAAGCCCAGCAACTGGCTGTTGCCGGCACTGACACTGGCCGCCATCACGCTGCGGCTCAACAGGTTGCCGCCGAGGAACATCGCGGCGCCGCACAGGGCACCTGCGCTGATGAAACCGCGACGGCTAAGGCCGACCATGGTTTCGAGGTCGGTGGATTGGTTTTCTGCTAATAGGCTCATTTCAGGCTCCCTGCGGTTTTGGCAGTCACCCTACTGACGAGTAATGAACCTTTTGTTGCAGTTTTGCTTACAGCGGCGTGCCCAACAAAACCCTCGACGGCGAGAACTCGACACGCACCGCTTTGCCGCTCTTCAGCCCCAGGGCCTGCAAATGCCTTGGTTCGTCCAGAGCGCACAGTGTCAGGCCGTTGGGCAAGGTGATGCGCACTTCGCTGGGGCCATCGTCGGCGTCGAGAATCTTCTCGATGGTGCCTTTCAAGCAATTGTTTCCAGGCGTTTCAGTGGAGTCGAATTCCAGTACATCGAGCCAGCCAGCCTTGATCAAGGCCACGACCTCGGTGCCGATTTGCAGCTCCAGGCGTTCAGTGCTGTCGTGGGTGATTTGCGCATCGACGATCAGGCCTTCGGCGACTTCCAGGCGAACCAGGTCATTGCGCCCCTCGGGTTTGATCGCCACGACCTTGCCGTGCAACTGATTGCGTGCGCTGGTGCGCAGCATCAAACGCCCAAGCAGGTCGAGGTCGCTCGCGTCCTCGGCGGCTTCCAGCACTTGAGCCTGCAACGCTTGCAACTTCTGGTAAAGCCGCAGCACCCGTTCGCCCTCAAGTGAAAGCCGCGCCCCGCCACCACCCTTGCCGCCGACAATCCGCTCCACCAGCGGTTTTTGCGCCAGGTTGTTCAGCTCATCGATGGCGTCCCACGCGGCCTTGTAGCTCAGGCCCGCGCTTTTGGCCGCGCGGGTGATCGAGCCTTGTTCGGCAATGTGCTGCAACAGGGCGATGCGCTGCGGACGGCGGACAATGTGCTGGGACAACAAGGTAGGCAAGGACATGGCAAGTCGCTTTGGATGGTGACAAGGGTGAGGACGTTGGCCGCTGAAGGCACCAGAGTCAAGTCACAGCACAATCCCCTGTGGGAGCGAGCAATCTTCCACAGGGTTTGTGCACGCAGGTCAAATCGCGTCGCCGGGTTTGGGGGTGCGGGCCAGGCAATAGATATCGACCCGTACTGCACCAGCGTCCATCAGCAGGCGGGCGAGGGCCTGCGCTGTGGCGCCAGTGGTCAGCACATCGTCGACCAAGGCCAGGTGTCTCCCTTTGACGACGGCGCCCGGGGTCAGGGCGAAAGCATGGCGCAGGTTCTTTCGGCGGGCGTCGGCGTTCAAGGCCTGTTGGGCGTCGGTGTCTTGGGTGCGTAGCAGCAACCGTTCGTCGCAAGGAATATCAACGCAGGCGCTCAGCCAGTGAGCGAGCATCGCCGCCTGATTAAACCCGCGCTGGCGAAGGCGTCGGTGGGCCAGCGGTACGGGTATCAGCGCATCGGGACGTTGCAGATCGGTTTCGAATCGATGTTGCAGGTATTGAGCGAGAAGTTCGGCGAGCAGGCGGCCAAGCGGCCATTTTGCGCTGTGTTTGAAGCGGGTAATCAGGCTGTCTATCGGAAAGCTGTAGGTCCAGGGAGCAACCACGTGTTCGAAGGCCGGAGGTTGCTGCAAGCAATGGCCGCAGGTCAGGCCCGCGGCGGGGAGTGGCAGGGCGCAGGTCTGACAGTGGTCACCGAGCCAGGGCAGTTCGGTTTCGCAGGCTGTGCAGATGGGAGAGGAGCTATCGGCTGTTTCATTGCACAGCAGGCATGTTTGGTTATTATTTAACCAGATGTAAACCTGTCCATCGTAGCGTGGTTGACAGCGCATCACTCTTCCTTAAATATGCCGAAACATCTGTGAAGCGACGGTGACATTCCATTAGCCCGTCGTAGCCAAAGCATAATTCAAAGGAAACGCCCATGAGCGCCAGCACCACTGCAACCCTGCGTCATGACTGGACTTTGGCCGAAGTCAAAGCACTCTTCGTACAGCCATTCAACGACCTGTTGTTTCAGGCGCAGACGGTGCACCGCGCGCACTTCGACGCCAACCGCGTCCAGGTGTCGACCCTGCTATCGATCAAGACCGGCGCGTGCCCGGAAGATTGCAAATATTGTCCGCAGTCCGGTCACTACAACACCGGCCTGGAAAAAGAAAAGCTGATGGAAGTGCAGAAGGTCCTCGAAGAGGCCGCTCGTGCCAAGGCCATCGGTTCGACCCGTTTCTGCATGGGCGCGGCATGGAAACACCCGTCGGCCAAAGACATGCCCTATGTTTTGAAGATGGTCGAAGGCGTGAAAGCCCTGGGCCTGGAAACCTGCATGACCCTCGGTCGTCTCGATCAGGATCAGACTGAAGCGCTGGCCAAGGCCGGTCTCGATTACTACAACCACAACCTCGACACCTCGCCTGAGTTCTACGGCAGCATCATCACCACCCGCACCTACAGCGAGCGCCTGCAAACCCTGGCGTACGTGCGTGAATCGGGGATGAAGATTTGCTCCGGTGGCATTCTCGGCATGGGCGAGTCGCTGGACGACCGCGCCAATCTGCTGATCCAGTTGGCCAACCTGCCGGAGCACCCGGAGTCGGTGCCGATCAACATGCTGGTTAAAGTCGCCGGTACGCCGCTGGAAAACGCCGATGACGTCGACCCGTTCGATTTCATCCGCATGCTCGCCGTTGCGCGGATCCTGATGCCGCAATCCCACGTGCGCCTGTCCGCCGGCCGTGAAGCCATGAACGAACAAATGCAGGCACTGGCGTTCTTCGCCGGCGCCAACTCGATTTTTTACGGCGAAAAACTGCTGACCACCGCCAACCCGCAGGCCGACAAGGACATGCAATTGTTCTCGCGCCTGGGCATCCTGCCGGAAGCCCGCGAGGAGCACGCCGACGAGGTGCACCAGGCGGCCATCGAGCAAGCGCTGGTCGAACAGAAGAGCAGCGAGCAGTTTTATAACGCGGCGGTCTGATCGCGTCACGGCTCCCTCTGGTTGAAGTGCAAAACACGTGTAGGAGCTGGCTTGCCAGCGATAGCGGTCTGTCAGCTGAGGGCGACGTCGAATCTGACGCCCTCATCGCTGGCAAGCCAGCTCCTACAGGTTCGGTGTCTACCTTGATTGTTTGTCCGAGGCCTGCATGTCTTTCGATCTCGCCGCACGCCTTGCTGCCCGTCGTGCCGAAAACCTCTACCGCCAGCGTCCGCTGCTCGATAGCCCGCAGGGGCCGCAAGTGGTGGTCGACGGCCAGCCGTTGCTGGCGTTCTGCAACAACGACTATCTGGGCCTGGCCAATCACCCGCAAGTGATCGAAGCCTGGCGCGCTGGCGCGTCGAAGTGGGGCGTCGGCGGTGGTGCTTCGCACCTGGTCATCGGCCATAGCACCCCGCATCACGCGCTGGAGGAAGCCCTGGCCGACCTGACCGGTCGCCCTCGTGCGCTGTTATTCACTACCGGTTACATGGCCAACCTCGGCGCCGTCACCGCATTGGTGGGGCAGGGCGACACCGTGCTCGAAGACCGGCTCAATCACGCGTCGTTGCTCGACGCCGGGCTATTGTCCGGTGCGCGGTTCAATCGCTATTTGCACAACGATGCGGCGAGCCTGGCCAAGCGCCTGGAAAAAGCCACCGGCAATACGCTGGTGGTCACCGATGGCGTGTTCAGCATGGACGGCGACATCGCCGACCTGCCGGCGCTGGCCCGAGAGGCCAAGGCCAAAGGCGCCTGGTTGATGGTCGACGATGCTCACGGTTTCGGCCCGCTGGGGGCCAACGGTGGCGGCATCGTCGAGCACTTCGGTTTGAGCCAGGAGGACGTGCCGGTACTGGTTGGCACCCTCGGCAAAGCCTTCGGTACGGCGGGTGCCTTTGTGGCGGGAAGTGAAGAGCTGATCGAAAGCCTGATCCAGTTCGCCCGGCCTTACATCTACACCACCAGCCAGCCGCCGGCACTGGCCTGCGCCACATTGAAAAGCCTGGAACTGCTGCGCAGCGAACACTGGCGGCGTGAGCATTTGCAGGCCTTGATCCGTCAGTTCCGCCACGGCGCCGAACAGATTGGCCTGGAGCTCATGGACAGCTTCACGCCGATCCAGCCGATCATGATCGGCGATGCCGGGCGTGCGGTGCAGTTTTCGCAGATGCTGCGCGAGCGCGGGTTGATGGTGACGGCGATTCGCCCGCCGACCGTCCCCGCCGGCAGTGCACGGCTGCGGGTCACGCTGACTGCGGCCCACAGTGAGGCGCAGGTACAGCTATTGTTAAATGGACTGGCCGACTGTTTTCAACGCCTCAAGCAGGAGCCTGTGCATGCGTGATCGTCTGATTCTGCTGCCTGGCTGGGGCCTCGGTGTTTCACCGCTGGAGCCTTTGGCGGCGGCCTTGCGCGGCCTTGATGAACACCTGCGTGTCGAGATCGAACCGTTGCCGGACCTGCAATCGAGCGATCTTGAAGAGTGGCTGGATGAACTCGATTCGACGGTGCCGCAAGACGCCTGGCTGGGTGGCTGGTCGCTGGGCGGCATGCTCGCCTGTGAATTGGCGGCTCGACGCGCTGATCGCTGCTGCGGCGTGTTCACCCTGGCCAGCAACGCAGCTTTTGTCGCCCATGAGCAATGGTCGAGCGCCATGCCCGGCGCAACTTTCGAGGCATTTCTGGCCGGGTGTGAAGCCGATCCGCGCACGACCCTAAAGCGGTTTTCACTGCTCT
Source organism: Pseudomonas sp. NFX15 (assembly GCF_049132105.1). Taxonomy (NCBI): domain Bacteria; kingdom Pseudomonadati; phylum Pseudomonadota; class Gammaproteobacteria; order Pseudomonadales; family Pseudomonadaceae; genus Pseudomonas; species Pseudomonas sp. NFX15. Next base: position 125,594 of record NZ_JAFMPV010000016.1, on the reverse strand, counting down.
GCGCCCAAGGCGCCGAAGACCCGCGCGGCTTGTCGCGGTTGTTGCTCGGTGGTGCGCCAAATACCGCCGCGCCGGTGCTGCTCAGTGGTTTGCAAGTGCTCGCGCAACTGGATACGCGGCAGGCGATGCAGTCGTTTCGCGGCCCACAATTTCATCTGTTCGCTGGCCTTGACGGGCTGGTGCCGGCAGAAGCGGCGGGCGAGTTGCTAGCCTTGCTGCCGGATGTCGAAATCGGTCTGATTGAACAGGCCAGCCACGCGTTTCTCCTGGAGGATCCCCACGGTGTGGCGGGGGCGATCCAGGCCTTTTTGCATGAGTCCGGCGATGACTGATCTTTCTCTTCCCAAACTGCCCGGCGCCTTGCCCGACAAGCGCCAGGTGGCGGCTTCTTTTTCTCGTGCTGCGGCGAGCTACGACAGCGTGGCCCAATTGCAGCGCGATGTCGGCAGCCAGTTGTTGAGTCGCCTGCCGGCAGATTTTATGCCCCAGCGCTGGCTAGACCTGGGCTGCGGCACCGGGCATTTCAGCCGTGCCATGGGTGAACGCTTTTCGACCGGCCACGGTGTGGCGCTGGACATCGCCGAGGGCATGCTCAACCACGCCCGGCCATTGGGTGGCGCCACGCATTTCGTGGCGGGCGATGCCGAGCGTTTGCCACTGCGAGACGCTACGTGCGACCTGATCTTCTCCAGCCTGGCGTTGCAGTGGTGCGCGGACTTCGACGCGGTGCTGCACGAGGCTTTTCGGGTGCTCAAGCCGGGTGGAATATTCGCGTTTGCTAGTCTGTGCGTAGGCACCTTGTTTGAACTGCGCGACAGTTGGCGCGAAGTCGATGGCATGGTGCACGTCAATCGCTTCCGCGAGTTCGGTGTGTATCAACACTTGTGTGCGGCCAGTGGACTACGAGTGGCCTGCCTGCAAAACCAGCCACATGTGCTGCATTACCCTGATGTGCGCAGCCTGACCCATGAGCTCAAGGCGTTGGGCGCGCACAACCTCAATCCCGGTCGGCCGGGTGGCTTGACCGGTCGGGCGCGGATCCTGGGGTTGATTGAGGCTTATGAGCAGTTTCGTCAGGCCCCGGGCCTGCCGGCGACTTATCAAGTGGTGTACGCCGTTTTGGAGAAACCCTTATGAGCGCAGCCTATTTCATCACCGGCACGGACACCGATGTCGGTAAAACCACGGTCGCTGCCGGGCTGCTGCACGCGGCGCGGTCGGCGGGCCTAAGCACAGCGGCGGGCAAACCGGTCGCGTCCGGTTGTGAAGTAACGCCCAAAGGCCTGCGCAACGCCGACGCGATGGCGTTGTTGGCGCAATGCTCGCTGCCGCTGACTTATGCACAAGTCAATCCGGTGGCCTTCGAACCGGCCATTGCCCCGCATCTGGCGGCACGCGAGGCGGGCATAGCGCTGACGGTGCAATCGTTGCTGGCGCCGATGCGGCAGATTCTGGATCTGCAGGCAGACTTCACTTTGATCGAAGGCGCCGGCGGATGGCGCGTCCCGCTGGCGGATCAGGACAATCTGTCGGACCTCGCCATCGCCTTGCAACTGCCGGTGATCCTGGTGGTCGGCGTTCGCCTGGGCTGTATCAGCCATGCCTTGCTGACCGCCGAAGCGATTGCCCGGGACGGTCTGCAACTGGCGGGATGGGTAGCCAATATCATCGATCCGAAGACCTCGCGCCTGGAAGAAAACCTCGCCACTCTTGCCGAACGCCTTCCGGCGCCGTGCCTGGGGCGCGTTCCCAAGCTCAAGTCAGTCACGGCTGAAGCCGTGGCGGAACATCTTCAGCTGGATTTGCTCGACTGACGTGGGCGGCTTTTGGTTTTGCCTATGGCAAGGCACTGTGCCATTAGTGTTTTTGACGGGTGTTTTTCTATCGGGTCTGCTTCAATGGGGGCCGTTGATCCTTTGCAAGGACGAGTTCTCCCATGGAAATCTCAGGAAACACCGCTTTCTATGCCGGTCTGAGCACCCTTCAGACAGGGCAGAACCGCGTCGATCAGGCGGCCGGGCAGATTGCCAACCAGACCATTGAGCGTTCGGTCAGCAGCCAGTCTTCCGAGACTCAGGTTGATCGCCTGCTTTCCCTCGATCGCAGCCAGCAATCAGACATGGCCAAAAATGTGGTCGATATGTCGCAAGGCAAAATTCAGGCAGAGCTTGGCGTGAAAGTCGCCAAGGCAGGCGACGAAGTGCTCGGCACATTGATCGACACCTACGCTTGATTCCTCGCTGAAACCGTACCCTCGACGCCGCGCCTGTTCGCGGCGTTTTTCTGCGTAAGCCCTTCTTCCTCAACTAATCTTTTTTCGTATGGCCGGTCGTGTTGAAAAAGCGACTGCGTGGTCACGTGCCTGTTGTCTGGACAGACGATGACGAACGGCAAAAGATCGATGCTTGACAACATTTCGGCGTAAACGTATGTTTCAAACAACTGTTTGATCGCAACAACAAATCCATGCGGTCGTTCATTCCCGGTTACATCAGCAGAGGTTTATCGCTATGCCTGACTACAAGGCCCCCTTGCGTGATATTCGCTTCGTTCGTGACGAACTGCTCGGCTACGAAGCGCACTATCAGAGCCTTCCGGCTTGTGCGGACGCAACTCCAGACATGGTTGACGCCATTCTCGAGGAAGGCGCCAAGTTTTGTGAGCAGGTACTGGCGCCGCTGAACCGCGTGGGCGACCTCGAAGGTTGCACCTGGAGCGAGTCTGGCGTTAAGACCCCGACTGGCTTCAAAGAGGCCTACAAGCAATTCGTCGAAGGCGGCTGGCCAAGCCTGGCCCACGACGTCGAGCACGGTGGTCAGGGCTTGCCGGAATCCCTGGGCCTGGCGATCAGCGAAATGGTCGGCGAGTCCAACTGGTCGTGGGGCATGTACCCAGGCCTATCGCACGGCGCGATGAACACCATCTCCGAACACGGCACCCCTGATCAGCAGCACACTTACCTGACCAAGCTGGTTACCGGCGAGTGGACCGGCACCATGTGCCTGACCGAACCGCACTGCGGCACCGACCTTGGCATGCTGCGCACCAAGGCCGAGCCTCAGGCCGATGGCTCCTACAACGTTTCCGGCACCAAGATCTTCATCTCGGCCGGTGAACACGACATGGCCGATAACATCGTCCACATCGTACTGGCCCGCCTGCCGGATGCACCGGCTGGCACCAAAGGCATCTCCCTGTTCATCGTGCCGAAGTTCATGCCGAACGCCGATGGTTCGGTTGGCGCTCGTAACGCCGTTTCTTGCGGTTCCCTGGAACACAAAATGGGCATCCACGGTAACGCCACCTGTGTGATGAACTTCGACGGCGCGACCGGTTTCCTGATCGGCCCGGCGAACAAGGGCCTGAACTGCATGTTCACCTTCATGAACACCGCACGTCTGGGTACCGCGCTGCAAGGCCTGGCCCACGCCGAAGTGGGTTTCCAGGGCGGCCTGAAATACGCTCGCGATCGCCTGCAAATGCGTTCGCTGACTGGCCCGAAAGCACCGGACAAAGCCGCTGACCCGATCATCGTGCACCCTGACGTACGCCGCATGCTGTTGACCATGAAGGCATTCGCCGAAGGCAACCGTGCGATGGTTTACTTCACCGCCAAGCAAGTCGACATCGTCAAGTACGGCGTGGACGAAGAAGAAAAGAAAAAAGCCGACGCACTGCTGGCCTTCATGACGCCGATTGCCAAGGCCTTCATGACCGAAGTCGGTTTCGAATCGGCCAACCACGGCGTGCAGATCTACGGCGGCCACGGCTTTATCGCCGAGTGGGGCATGGAGCAGAACGTTCGCGACAGCCGCATCTCGATGCTGTACGAAGGCACCACCGGTATCCAGGCACTCGACCTGCTGGGCCGTAAAGTGCTGATGACCCAAGGCGAGGCGCTCAAAGGCTTCACCAAGATCGTCCACAAGTTCTGCCAGACCAACGAAGGCAACGAAGCGGTTCAAGAGTTCGTCGCACCGCTGGCTGCATTGAATAAGGAGTGGGGCGAGCTGACCATGAAGGTCGGTATGGCGGCCATGAAAGATCGCGAAGAAGTCGGCGCGGCCTCCGTGGACTACCTGATGTACTCCGGTTACGCCTGCCTGGCCTACTTCTGGGCTGACATGGCGCGCCTGGCGGCCGAGAAACTGGCGGCCGGCACCTCCGAAGAGGCGTTCTACACCGCCAAACTGCAGACTGCGCGCTTCTACTTCCAGCGCATCCTGCCGCGTACCCGCACTCACGTTGCAACCATGCTGTCGGGCGCCAACAACCTGATGGACATGAAAGAAGAGAACTTCGACCTGGGCTACTAAGCCTTAACGAAGCCTCATGAAAAACCGCCGCTCTTTCGGGAGCGGCGGTTTTTTTTGCTCTGTTACCAGCCTCCGGTCACCACGGCGTTGGGGCCAAAGGACCGACACCGCCGGGCGTACTGGCGCCTTCTCCGTTACGTAGGAAGGGCAGGTGCCAGAAGTCGTTCGGGACCACAGCATCGCCCGGCTTGACGCCTTCCGGAAAGATGAACTCGAACACCGGCGCCACATACTGTCCAGCCACCAGCCCATTGGCGACCGTCAGCCTGCTAGCGTTCTCGATGCAGCTGTCCACGCCTGTTTGCGAGAGCGATTGCTGTGGAACACACATCGAGCGCGCCACGACACGCAGGGTACGCGTCGGCTGGCTCAAGAGCCCGGCGGGTGCCTTGGTCGCCCGAACTCTGGCGCGTTGTGGCTGAGGTCCGGTGTTCTGTGTGGTAATGCCACCCGTGGCGCCCAGGCAACTGGTCGCAAGACCCACCGCAGGATTGCACTCACCCGTCATCTCATAGGGGGTAACCCAGCGGTTGGTTTGTGCGCCGGTCGCTGGATTGACATCGATCAGGTAGATGTCGACCGGCGTCTTGATATCGGTGGTTGAAGCTTCAAGGAAAATCCGGTCCTGGGTTTCCTGAGCAACACCGCCGATGGCTGTTGCCGCTGGATCGGCAGTACCGACACCAAACTCCCCGATCGCCAGATAGCTTGGTTGCGAGCCGGGCTGAGTGTAGATCCCGACGTTGGCTTCAATCGTGTGCGCAGAGATGAAGTCCGCAGCCCCGGTTGTTGAGGATTTGAACAGAGTGCCGGACCAACTGATGAAGTCGCCGACTTCGAAGGGGGCCTGTTGAGTCGGGTCGGGTTCCGTCGCCGTGCGTGAAGCATCGCTGAACCTCTTCATGACGAATTGGCTGCAATAGGTCTGTCCCGTTACTGGAGGGGAAAGCTCTCCGCTGGCCGGAGGCGTTACACCCGCCTGGCTGAAGTTGCGGCAGTTATTGGTGGTGGTCGGCGTCACTGCTTTCGGCCGGTTTTTTTGTGGGCAGAGAGCATCGTCCCCGGAAATCGAGCGCGGCACGCACATCGGGTAGCCGGTTGCGGCGTGGATAGTCGGGTTCGCATCGTCGACGGAGAAGCGAGGGTCGGGGCTTTGGGCTCGGCCAAAACGTCCATTCGGGTCGTTGATCTGAAGGATCGTGGGTTGCTGAGCGTTACCACTGTCCACTTCGATGTTGCCGTTGGTGTAGTCGATCCGGGTGATGAACCCGCTACCTGCGTTTCCGGCTTGCTGGGAGACAAAAATCAGCCCGGCGATTTGTTTGTTGGAGACGCTGTTGCCGACCACGTGGATCTCGAACGAGGGATAAGACGTCGCTCCCTTGTTGAGCGCCAGCGAACCGCCCCTGACGAAATCTGCCCAGGTCAGGGTATTGGCCGGCATCTGCAGGATCGTATTGCAGGGAACGGTGATCGTTACACCGTTGAGTTGGACGGTACCTCCATAACGTGCCGGGTCCGTCGTGCCGGGGCAATTCGTATTGGCGGTATCGAGTGTCATATTTTGGATGAAACCAGTCACGTCAAACCCATGAATTGCCGTCGGGTCGGTAAAAACCGGATCGGGCAGCGTGGGTGTCGAGAATGGCGAGGTCCCCCCTGCCGGAGGCTTGGCAGTCCCGCCACCACCGCCGCCACCGCCGTTTTTGGCAAACACATCGGCGCCGCCACCCATGGCCAGTGCGATGGCAACGGCGCTGGCGAGCAGAGCATGGCGACCGAAGATGCCCTTGGATCGCAGCGGTATGGCGAGCGTTTTTACGTACAAGGATAAGCTCATGGCTCTCTCCGAATCGTGCATGACCAGTTGCCGGCCAATCGAGTCGCAGACCTGCTGATGCGCTGAATCCTGCGCAAGAGAAAACGCAAAGCTGTGAGTGTCGAACGGGGCTCGATCCGCCGGGATAAGTGCCTGTTTACGGTTGGCACTTGCCTTCGGATGCTTTCACCTGCGGAGCGTCGGCCGGTTACAGACGCGATCGTGAGGACATTTCCTTGAGCCTGAAGCCTGCAAAGCAGTTGTCGTGCCTAACACGAAACAATTAGACACAAATGTTTGCCAACGCACGCGGAATGCGGGCTGCGCGGCCAGGGAGGGTATAGCAAGTACTACTTTCTAATTAATATCCACCAACATAGGGGGGGATATATCCCCAGATTTGGGAGTATGCGAAGTTAAGTTCCAGCGTGTTCCAGATAGTCTCCAGGGAAAGTACTGAATGAGAAGAGTTTTCTATATGTACTTTGCACACAAGGATATCGCAATCGAAATATTTCGAAGCGTTGGTTGTGAGTTTTTTATTTGAAAGTATATAAAAAGCCATAGCTCGCGCAGTGCAACTTGTGCACGCGGTGTTTATGGGTTTAGTAAGTTTTAACTTTGGTTGTTAGGGTGTGTCATCCGTAAATTTCAACTTGATTTATACCGTTGCAATTGCTTTGCCATATTTATAGACAAAAATATTCTGATTGAAAAACAAAAGGTTGTGGTTGATTCTCGGTCGATTGCCTGTGCGTTTTTTGGGGGCGCTACCCAATAGTGGGGGAAATTCACCAGATGTGAGGTTCGACCGAAATCGTTGTTGTGTGTCTTGAAAGTTATATTTGCAAGGCGTTTTTATTTGCGTTGCATGAGACAAAAATAATTATTTATTTGCTGTTGAAATTTCTTGTTACAGCTAGAGTGAAGTTAAGCGCGCCCCTTGGTGCGACTCAGCAATACTTAATCTTAATAAGCCTGAGCCAAGAGAGTACTTTGCCAGTCAAGCCTCGCCTTGCCCGAACAATAAAGAGTGAGCGTAACTGCTCATGCAGGCCGCAGGATGTTTGGCGATGAGTTCATCTCGTAACAGGTTAATCGCGGAGCCTGGCTACTTCGCTGAATCGAGAATGTCATGATGGCCAAGAACTCGAGCCTCTCTCTAAATGCCCGTTTTGCCTGTGGGATGGCGGGCGCTCTACTGGCTATCGGTCTAACGGCTGCGAGTGCCAGGGCCGCAGACCCGGTTGCGGTTGAGCCGGTCAAGCCGCTTGAGCCAGTTAATCCGGCCGTGCCGGATGTGCCCACGCTGCAATCGCTGCGTGGCCTGGTGCCACCCGATCCTGCGGGAACCGAAGGCGGGCGCAAAGTCGACCTGATGACCGACTACGTGCTCAATCGCTCGGCGGCAGTGCTGCTGGGCAAGGCGCTGTTCTGGGACATGGAGATCGGCAGCGACGGCTCCACCGCGTGCGCGTCCTGCCACTTCCACGCCGGTGTCGATCACCGCACCACCAACCAGATCAACCCGGGCCAGGCCAACACCAACGCGAACGTCTCGTCGATCTTCAATAAACCGTTCCTCGCCTCCGACATCCCGGGCGACGTGCCGAGCTACACCACCAAATCCGGAGGCAAGGGCGGCCCGAATTACCTGTTGAAGAAAAACGACTTCCCGACCCATGTGCTGGCAGATCCGCTGGATCGCAATTCGGCGATTGTCTATTCGAGCGACGATGTGATCGGCTCCCAGGGCGTGTTCGACGCCAACTTCGTCAAGCCCCACCAGCCGCGTTTTGACAAGTGCATCCAGCAACCGGACGGTATCTTCCAGGTCGGCGGCATCAACGTCCGTCGCAGCACCGGACGCAACGCGCCATCGGTGATCAACGCCGCGTTCAACGTGCGCAACTTCTGGGATGGCCGCGCGAACAACGTCTTCAACGGCTTCTCGCCGTTCGGTAACCGCGACCCCGACGCCGGGATCTTCGTGACCAGCGACAAGAGCGGCGTAGCGCTCAAGGTGCGACTGGCGCTCAACGACGCCTCTGCGGCTTCGCAAGCGGTCGGCCCTCCCGGCAGCCCGGTGGAAATGTCCTGTGGCGGGCGCACTTTCGCCGATATCGGCCGGCGCATGCTCGATACCTTGATGCTTAAGCAACAACGCATCTCCTCCACCGATTCGGTACTGGGACCGGTGTCCGGCGCTCGCCGCCCGACTTACCGCGAACTGATCAAGAACGCGTTTCAGCCGCGCTTGTGGAATGCCACGCAACAGGTCTCGCTGGGCGGCGCGCCATACACGCAGATGGAGGCAAACTTCCCGCTGTTCTTCGGGCTGGCGATTCAGATGTATGAGTCCACGCTGATCTCGGACCAGGCGCCGCTGGATGCCTATCTGCAGGGTGATCACACGGCCATGAACGACCAGCAGGTCCAGGGTATGAACCTGTTCCTCGGCAAGGGCAAGTGCGTCAGCTGCCACGGCGGCGCGGAATTGACCAACGCCGGCAGCCGCTTGCTGTTCCATCCTCGGGAGCGGATCGAGCGCATGGTCATGGCCGACAACCTGACCACCCTGTATGACAACGGTTTCTACAACACCGGCGTGCGTCCAACGTCAGAAGACCTGGCCGTCGGTGGTTCGGACGCCTGGGGCAATCCTTTGTCCTTCACCCGTGAGTACAACGCTATGCTCCAGGGCGGCCAGATCGCCGACCCGCTGGATGTCGATGTCTGCACCTTCGAAGCACCTTTGAGCCCGTCCATTCCTTGTGATGCGACGCTCAAGCCCAATGTCGGTTTCCGAGACGCGGTCGATGGCGCCTTCAAGACGCCAACCCTGCGCAACATCGCGCTGACCGGGCCGTACTTCCACAACGGCAGCCGGGCGACGCTGCAACAGGTGATGGAGTTCTACAACCGGGGTGGCGACCGGCGGGGTGAGGATGCCAGCAACACCAGTGGCTTCGACCACCCGGCCGTCAACCAGCACAACGGCTCCAATCTAGATCCGGACATGACCCGGCTGAACCTGACCCCGGATGAGGTGGATGCGCTGGTCAAGTTCATGGAAGTCGGTCTGACCGATCCTCGTGTCGCGTGGGAACGAGCACCGTTTGATCATCCGTCGCTGGTGTTGGCACAGGGCGAAAAGGGTGACGAAAACTCGGTCGGGCAAAAACCGGCCAGTCCGAAAATCACCACCCGCCAGGCGCAGGACGCTGAAATCCAACTCAAACCGATCGGTGCCGAAGGTCGCACCGCGCTGGAGGGGCCGCTGCAACCGTTCAACAACGACTTGTAACCGTTTTCCCCTTGCGTCACTGGCGACTGATGGACGCCAGTGACGACCTTTTACAAATACCTCAGTATTTCACTCAGTAAATCGGGGTTTCTGCCGTTACAGTGGTGGGCACATTGCCATCTATTGATCTGACGGGTCGGAGCTTTACCCTTGCCGCGCTCATCTGCTGTACGTTTCAGTCATTTCCTGCCGTCCTTGCTGCTGTTGCTGGCGGGGCTTGCGGCTGCCTACATCAAGGATCTGAACGTCTTCTTCACGTCACTGTTCAACGTGTTGCCGACGCTGGTGTTGCTGCTCGGTGGTGCCTATTGCGCGGTTTACCGACGCCAGCGTGAACTGTTTCTGATGGTCACGGTGTACATCGCCTATTTTCTGCTCGACACCCAGACCGATTATTACCGTGACAACGGCAAGGTGCGTGATGACGCCGCCGTGGTCTTTCATCTGTGTTGCCTGTTGCTGCCCTTGTTGTTCGGCGTGTTTGCGGCGTGGCAGGAACGCACCCACCTGTTCCAGGACATGGTCGCGCGTTTTGCCGTGTTGCTGGCGGTCGGCAGCGTGGCCCTTGGGCTTGAGCAAAGTTATCCACATGCGCTGCTGATCTGGCTGTCGGAAATTCGTTGGCCGGCGTTGCATGGCGCCTGGATGAGCCTGATCCAGTTGTCCTATCCGGTGTTCATTGCTGCGTTTGTGCTGCTGGCCTGGCAATACTGGCGCAACCCGCGTCCGTTGCATGCCGCGCAATGGGTGGGACTGCTCGGGTTGTTCTGGATGCTGCCCAAAACTTTCATCCTGCCGTTTACGCTGAACATCATGTGCAGCCAGGTGATGTTGATGATCGCGGCCGCCGTCGCGCACGAGGCCTATCAAATGGCCTTCCGCGATGAACTGACCGGGCTGCCGGGTCGTCGTGCACTGAACGAGCGCATGCAACGGTTGGGGCGCAACTACGTGTTGGCCATGAGCGACGTCGACCACTTCAAGAAATTCAACGACACCCACGGTCACGACGTTGGCGACCAGGTGCTGCGCCTGGTGGCCAGCAAATTAGGAAAAATCGGTGGCGGCGGTAAGGCGTATCGTTATGGCGGCGAGGAGTTTGCCCTGGTGTTTGCCGGCAAGACCCTCGAGGAATGCATGCCGCACCTGGAAGTCATCCGCGAGTCCATCGCTACCTACAACATTCAGCTGCGCAATCAGGAAAACCGCCCGCAGGATGACAATCAGGGGCGCCAGCGCCGGGCCGGTTCCGGTGCGTCGAGTGTGTCGGTGACGGTCAGTATCGGCGTCGCCGAACGGATCGACCAGCGCACCCCTGAAGAAGTGCTCAAGTCCGCCGACCAGGCGCTCTACAGCGCCAAGGGCGCCGGGCGCAACTGTGTGATGGCGTTCGGGCAAAACCGCCGCGGCGCTGTGCGCATGGACGCCGCTACGGTTGAGTGATGATCGCGCATTCAGCGACTGGACAATGATTGTGGCGTAGGGTGGGGCGGCAGTAGGTTGGACAAATCTGCCGACGGAGAATGACCATGCCCGAGTACAAAGCTCCCTTGCGCGACATGCGCTTTCTGATCGATCACGTCTTTGACTTCCACAGTCACTACGCCGCGCTGGGGTCCACCGATGCCAGCCCGGACATGGTCAATGCGATCCTCGAAGAGGGCGCAAAATTCTGCGAAAACGTGCTATCGCCGCTCAACCGCAGTGGCGATGAAGAAGGCTGCCATTTCGACAATGGCGTGGTGACCACGCCGGCGGGATTCAAGCAGGCCTTCGCGCAATATGTCGAGGGCGGTTGGCATGGCCTCGCGGCGGACCCGGCTTACGGCGGCCAGGGGCTGCCGAGCTCGCTGGGCCTGGTCATCAGCGAGATGGTCGCTTCCAGCAACACCTCATGGGGCATGTACCCCGGCCTGACCCACGGTGCGATGTCGGCGATCCATGCCCATGGCACCGAAGAACAAAAACAGACCTATCTGAACAAACTCACCGCAGGTCTTTGGACCGGCACCATGTGCCTGACCGAAGCCCATTGCGGCACTGACCTGGGCATCATCAAGACCCGCGCCGTACCGGCGGCCGATGGCAGTTATGCGATCTGCGGCAGCAAGATCTTCATCTCCGCCGGCGAGCACGACATGAGCGCCAACATCATTCACCTGGTGCTGGCCAAATTGCCGGACGCTCCGGCCGGGACCAAAGGCATTTCTCTGTTCATCGTGCCCAAGTTCCTGCCCGATGCGGCGGGCGAAGCGGGCGAGCGCAATGGTGTGTCCTGCGGCTCCATCGAGCACAAGATGGGCATCAAGGCTTCGGCCACCTGCGTGCTGAATTTCGATGAGGCCAAGGGCTTCCTGATCGGCGAGCCGAACAAGGGCCTCAACTGCATGTTCACCATGATGAACCACGCGCGGCTGGGCACCGGCATGCAAGGGTTGTGTCTGGGCGAGGCGAGTTTTCAGGGGGCGATCAAATACGCCAACGACCGTTTGCAGATGCGCTCGCTGACTGGCCCGAAAGCCCCGGAAAAAGCCGCCGACCCGATCATCGTGCACCCCGATGTGCGGCGGATGTTGCTGACCATGAAGGCCTTCAACGAAGGCAACCGTGCGCTGACCTACTTCACCGCGCAACTGCTCGACACGGCCCACCTGAGCCCGGACGAAACGACGCGTCAGGACGCCGAAGACTTGCTGGCATTCCTCACACCGATCTGCAAAGCCTTCATGACCGATACCGGGCTGGAAGTGACCAACCACGGCATGCAGGTGTTTGGCGGCCACGGCTTCATTCGCGAATGGGGCATGGAACAATTGGTGCGCGACTGCCGGATCGCACCGATCTATGAAGGCACCAACGGCATTCAGGCGCTGGACCTGCTCGGGCGCAAGGTCCTCGGCAGCCAGGGCAAGCTGCTGCGAGGCTTCACCAAAATCGTCCACAAATTCTGCGCGGCGAATGCTGAACACCCACAGCTGGGCGGTTACGTGGCGCAGCTCAATCAACTGAATCAGCAATGGGGTGAGCTGACTACAAAGGTCGGTATGGCCGCGATGAAGAATGCCGATGAAGTCGGTGCCGCATCGGTGGATTACCTGATGTACAGCGGTTACATCATCCTCGGTTACCTGTGGTTGCGCATGGTGCTGGTGGCTCAGGCCCAGCTCGATGCGGGCAATGGCGATGCAGATTACTGCCGGGGCAAACTGGGCACCTGCGAGTTCTACTTCAAGCGCTTGTTGCCGCGCACCGCCGCTCATCGGACGGCCATCGAAGCGGGCAGCGATTGCCTGATGCAGCTGCCGGCAGAGCTGTTCGCGCTTTAGTCATCTCTATCAGCTACAAAAGAAGCCCGCCTTGAGCGGGCTTCTTGTTGCTGACTAAAAATTACAAATCGGTCATGAGCTGACCCTATGTGTCGCAAAAGTTGTTGGGGTACACTCCGACCCAACGAAAACACTCTTCCTGTGAATCACCTGTATAGATCTTGCGAGGTTTGCCATGGCTGACTACAAAGCGCCCCTGCGCGATATGCGCTTCGTCCTCAATGAAGTTTTCGAGGTCGCCAAACTCTGGGCCGAACTGCCTGCACTGGCTGAAACCGTGGATGCGGAAACGGTCGAAGCCATCCTGGAAGAAGCCGGCAAGGTCACCAGCAAAAGCATCGCCCCGCTGAGCCGTGCCGCGGACGAAGAAGGTTGCCATTGGGCGGACGGTGCCGTCACCACGCCGGCGGGATTCCCACAGGCTTATCAGACTTACGCTGAAGGCGGTTGGGTCGGTGTCGGTGGCGACCCGGCCTACGGCGGCATGGGCATGCCCAAGGCCGTTTCGGCCCAGGTCGAAGAAATGGTCAACTCTGCCAGCCTGTCGTTCGGCCTGTACCCGATGCTCACCGCCGGTGCTTGCCTGTCGATCAACGCCCACGCTAGCGAAGAGCTGAAAGCGGCGTACCTGCCGAATATGTACGCCGGCGTCTGGGCCGGTTCCATGTGCCTGACCGAGCCGCATGCCGGCACCGACCTGGGCATCATCCGCACCAAGGCCGAGCCTCAGGCCGACGGTTCCTACAAGGTCAGCGGCACCAAGATCTTCATCACCGGTGGCGAGCACGACCTCACCGAAAACATCATTCACCTGGTGTTGGCCAAGCTGCCGGACGCACCGGCGGGACCGAAAGGCATTTCGCTGTTCCTGGTGCCGAAGTTCATGGTCAATGCCGATGGCAGCCTGGGCGCGCGCAACTCGGCCAACTGCGGTTCGATTGAACACAAGATGGGCATCCAGGCGTCCGCGACCTGCGTGATGAACTTCGATGAAGCGGTGGGCTACTTGGTTGGCGAACCGAACAAAGGCCTGGCGGCGATGTTCACCATGATGAACTACGAGCGTCTGGGTGTCGGTATCCAGGGCCTGGCCACGGGCGAGCGCTCGTACCAGAACGCCGTGGAATACGCCCGCGACCGTCTGCAAAGCCGTTCGCCGACCGGCGCGCAGAACAAGGACAAAGTGGCTGACCCGATCATCGTCCACCCGGACGTGCGTCGCATGCTGCTGACCATGAAAGCCTCGAACGAAGGTGGCCGTGCGTTCTCCACCTACGTGGCGATGCAACTCGACACCGCCAAGTTCAGCGAAGACGCCACTACCCGCAAGCGTGCGGAAGACCTGGTCGCGTTGCTGACGCCGGTGGCCAAGGCATTCCTGACCGACCTGGGCCTGGAAACCACAGTCCACGGCCAGCAAGTGTTTGGTGGCCACGGCTACATCCGCGAATGGGGCCAGGAGCAGTTGGTGCGTGACGTGCGCATCACCCAGATCTACGAAGGCACCAACGGCATTCAGGCGCTGGACCTGGTCGGGCGCAAGATCGTCGGCAGCGGCGGCGCGTTCTATAACCTGTTTGCCGACGAGATTCGCCACTTTACGGCCACCGCGAGCGCGGACCTCGCCGAGTTCACCAAGCCGCTGAACGATGCGGTGACCACCCTCGACGAGCTGACTGCGTGGCTGCTGGACCGGGCCAAGACTAATCCGAATGAAATCGGTGCGGCGTCGGTCGAGTACCTGCAGGTATTCGGCTATGTGGCTTACGCCTACATGTGGGCCCTGATGGCCAAAGCTGCAGTGGGCAAGGAAACGCAGGACGATTTCTACGCCAGCAAAATGGGCACCGCACGCTTCTATTTCGCCCGCCTGCTGCCACGCATTCACTCGTTGAGCGCGTCGGTGAAGGCCGGTAGCGAATCGTTGTTCCTGCTGGATGCCGGGCAATTCTGATGAAGGCGCCCATGTAAGCATTCGCTTACATGGCGTGCTGCTGTTCTCCCATAGAAGCATTTTGGATCCACAGCTAATCTACTTCACATGGACGTAGCGCAGGAAGCGCAAAGCAACAACACGGACACGTAGGATTCTGCCAGGACGGCGGAGCGAAATGGATGTCAGGGAAACAGTCTGCAAAGCCCCGCTTCGGCGGGGTTTTCTTTTGCCTGAAGAAAAGTTTTCAGCTTGTCCCTTGCAAAGCCTGCGCGTTGTTCAAGCGTTGATCCGGTCCGTTAATCACTTCCTCCAGCAATGTCCGCAGCAAGGCCAGCGAGGCCTGTTGCCGTTGCACATCTCGGCACACCAGTCCGACTTTCAGCGGTACTCGCGGTTCGCTCAAGGGTTTCCACAGCAGTTCGTGGCTGCCATGGGTCTTTTGCGAGCGCCCGGGCAGCACGGTCGCCAGGCGCGTGTGCGGCAGGCTGTCGAGGATGCCGGCCATGTTGTTCAGTTCGGCTTGCACTTGTGGGCGGCGCCCAAGGCTCGCCAGTTGGGTCTGCCAGATCTGCCGGATCTGAAACTCTTCGCCCAGCAGTAACATCGGCAGTTCCGCTGCCTGGCTCATGGACACTTTCTTGAACTCACGCAGCGGATGGTCCGCCGGGATGACCAGTGTCAGTTCATCTTCGTACAGCATCACGCCATGTAATCCGGGCTGGCGGGGCGGCAGGTAGCCGATGCCGATATCCAGAGAGCCATTGAGCAGGCGCCGCTCGATTTCCAGACCGGTCAGTTCATAGATCTGCACCACCAGATGCGGCTGCGCCTTGCGCACCCGTTCGAGCATCTGCGGCACCAGGCTGGTGTGCACTGTCTGCAACACGCCGATGGCCAGGGTGCGCAACGCCTGCCCCTTGAAGTTGCCGAGCGCTTCCCGCGCCCGTTGCAAACCATCGAGCAGCGGCTGGGCGTGGTTGTACAGGGTATGGGCCGCGAGGGTCGGCAACAGGCGTTTGCTGCTGCGTTCGAACAGGCTCACCTCGAGGTTTTGTTCCAGATGGCGGATCTGCTGCGACAGCGCTGGCTGCGAGATCGACAAACGCTCGGCAGCCCGGCCCACATGACCTTCTTCATACACCGCGACGAAATAACGCAGTTGCTTGAAATCCATAAGTAATACTTATCAAAAAAGCTGGGAAATCGAAATGGCTCAACGCCTCGTCAACGCCTAGTCTAACCGCATTCACAAGGCTTACAGGGCCAATGAGCGCGATGATTAGCGTTTACTTCGATGGTGTTTACATAGGTAAGGCAAAAAACCTTAAAAGAGGTTTTTTTGAATGAATCTGTTCAGTCTGCGCCGCAATACTCCCAGTCTCGATGACTTGGTCCTTGACGCCTCCCTGCCTTCCAACGGCAATAGGTTTTCCAGCGAGTACTTGATGCCCAGTGTCGAGCGGCCGAAACAGGTGTTTGTGCGCGGCCAGGGTTCGTGGTTGTGGGACAGCGAAGACCGCGCCTATCTGGACTTTACCCAGGGCGGCGGAGCCAACAGTCTGGGTCACAGCCCTTCGGTTCTGGTCAATGCCCTCACTGCCCAGGCGCAATCGCTGATCAATCCGGGTTTTGGCCTGCATAACCGCGGCATGCTCCACCTTGCCGAACAGCTGTGTGCCAGCACCGACAGCGATCAGGCCTACCTGCTCAATACCGGCAGCGAAGCCTGTGAGGCGGCGATCAAACTGGCGCGCAAATGGGGTCAACAACATCGCGGTGGCGCATCACGAATCATTGTGGCCAACAACGGTAACCATGGTCGTAGCCTGGCGACGATTTCCGCGTCGGACAGCGTGAACCTGACCAACCGATTCGAGCCGCAACTGCCAGGCTTCAGCCACGTACCGTTCAATGATCTTCCGGCGTTGCACGCGGCTGTGGATGAGCGGACCGTGGCCATCATGCTCGAACCGGTCCAGAGCGAAGCCGGCGTGATCCCGGCGACCGCGCTTTACCTCAAGGGCGTTGAGCGTTTGTGCCGTGAACTCGGCATTCTGCTGATCCTCGATGAGGTGCAAACCGGCATCGGCCGTTGCGGCACCTTGCTCGCGGAACAGTCGTACGGCGTAAAGGCAGATATCGTCGTGCTGGGCAAAGGGCTTGGCGCAGGGGTGCCACTGGCTGCCTTACTGGCGCGGGGCAGGGCTTGCTGTTGCGAGCCTGGCGAAATAACCGGCACGCACCATGGCAACGCACTGATGACCGCGGCGGGGCTCGCGGTCCTCGACAGCGTGCAGGACAAGGCTTTTCTCAAACACGCCGCACAAACCGGCCAGCACATGCGCGAAGGCCTGGGACGACTGGCCCATCGTTATGGCCATGGCGAACTGCGCGGACAGGGGCTGCTGTGGGGGCTGACGCTGTCGGACGATTGCGCCGATGCAGTCGTCAAGGCCGCGCTGTACGAAGGCTTGCTGCTCAATGCCCCGCAACCCGACTGCCTGCGCTTCACCCCCGCGCTGAATGTCAGCAACGCCAACATCGACGAAATGCTCCTGCGCCTGGCCCGCGCCTTCTCCCGAGTACGCAGCGCGCAATTGCAGTGCCGCAAAGGGATCGCCGTCTGATCAGACGCGCCCTACACACTTCCAGAACCGTCTCGCGGTAATACGCACGCCCCACGCCCGATACTTTTGGCGTGGGGCGTTTTTTTTGTCCGCGAAACGCAACGAGTCGCCCAGCTCTGGAGTAGAGGGACTGAACCCTGACAAACGGCACAGGTCGATTAGCTGTAGGGCTTGAACGAGCCCACCCCAATCAGGAGTTTCCTCATGGACTTTATTCGCATCATCATCGCCATCCTGTTGCCGCCACTGGGCGTGTTTCTGCAAGTAGGATTCGGCGGCGCGTTCTGGCTGAATATTCTGCTGACGTTGTGCGGTTACATTCCGGGGATCGTGCACGCGGTGTACATCATCGCCAAGCGCTGAGTTTTTGCGGTACTAGATAGATCGGGATCGCTGGCAAGCCAGCTCCTACAGGGGATCACCGTTCTGTAGGAGCTGGCTTGCCAGCGATTGGAGCACCGCCGATTTCAGCCGGTGTGCTCCATCACCCGCCGATAAAACAACCACTCCTGCTCCAGCGCATGAGCCTGGTTACCGGCCTTGCGAAAGCCATGGCGTTCGTCCGCGTAGTAATGCGCTTCGACCAGGATGCCGTTGTCCTGCAGGGCCTCGACCATGTCGCGGGTTTGCTGCGGGACGACCACGGCATCCAGTTCTCCTTGAAAGAAGATCATCGGCACGCGGATGTTTTTCGCGTGTAAAAGCGGGGTGCGGGTGGCGTAGCGTTCGGCATCTTGCACCGGGTCGCCGATCAGCCAGTCCAGATAATCGCCTTCGAACTTGTGAGTTGCCTGACCCAGCGCTACGGGATCGCTGACCCCATACAGGCTGGCGCCGGCGCGAAAAACATTATGGAACGCGAGCGCGCAAAGTGTGGTGTAGCCACCGGCACTGCCGCCGCGAATGAATGCTTTCTCACCGTCAATCAAACCCCGCCCGGCCAGATAAGCGACCACCGCGCAAGCATCTTCGACATCAACGTCGCCCCAGCTCAAGTGCAGCGCCTGGCGATATGCCCGACCATAGCCGCTGCTGCCTCGATAATTGAGATCCGCCACGGCGAACCCGCGTTGTGCCCAATACTGGATGCGCGGATCGAGCATCGGATAGCACGCCGACGTCGGGCCACCGTGGATAAACACCACCAGCGGCGGTGGCGCTTCGCCGGTCATTGCCGGAAAGAAAAAGCCGTGGGCCTCGCCTGAGCCGCTTGGGTAACGCAAGGTTTGCGGGCGGCTGATCTGTTCGGGAAGAAGTGGTGCGATGCCGCCGGCCAGCACCTTCACTTGTCGGCTCTGGCGGTCGATGGCGATGACCGCCGTTGAACAGACGGGCGACGCTGCGATGCAGTAGACGAACTGCTCATCCACGGCAAGCGAACGGAAGCGGCTGTAATCGCCGGTGAGGTCGGCGCTGGACTCGCCGCTGATGCCTAATCGACCGAACCCGCCCTCGGTCCAACTGGCCAGATAATGCCCATCGTCCAGCGGTAACCAGGTGCTGGCGCCCAGTTGCCACGGGGCGGGGCCATGGTCGGCGGCGGCACTTGGCAAAGGAACCAGTCTGTTTTCAGATTCCCTCCATGGCTGCCAATAACCGGCGCGGTCGGTCAGACAATACAAGCGACCGTCGGCATCAAACTGCGGTTGTTGCACAGACTCTTGTGCGCCGTCGCCCGCCACACAACGCGGTTGGGTCAAGCTGCCATTGGCCATGCGTTCGGCAACCATCAAGCGGGTCGCGGTCCATGGCTGATTCGGGCGACTCCACTCGATCCAGGCCAGGCGCCGGCCATCAGGACTCATCGTCGGTGCGGCGTAAAAATCAGCTCCTTCGGCCAACAAGTGGCGCGCACCGTCCAGCCAATCGATCGCGACCAGTTGGTGCTTATCGTGATCTTCCTCGACGGCCAGTACCTGCCCGTTGGCGAACTGCAGATCGCCATAACGGTACGCGCCGGACGTTAGCCTTTCGGGCGATTCACCTCGCAACGATTGCCGATACAACTGCTGGTCGGCCTCGTTGACGAAAACGATACCGTCATCCGTCAGACAAAACGCCCCACCGCCATATTCGTACACTCGACTGCGAACACTGAACCCCGGCGGCGTCAGGCAATTCGCCGCGCCGTCACGCCAATGCCAGATCCGGCACGCAGCGTCTTCGGGGCGGTACTCGTTCCAGAACAGGCCCTGACGACCGACCTGCAACTCGGCAAAGTCGATACCGGCGGCAACGGCTTTGGCCGCGCTGAACGGTTCAGCTCTTGGCGATGAGGCGTGAATTTCGTTCATTGCGAAAGGCCAGTTGGTCGATGGTCTGGGTCGCGTGTTCGGCTTCTTCGCGAGCCTTGAGGATCACGCCGTGTTGGGGCGACTTGCTGCACACCGGGTCGGCGTTGCTGGCGTCACCGGTGAGCATGAACGCCTGGCAGCGGCAGCCGCCGAAGTCTTTTTCTTTCTCGTCACAGGAGCGGCACGGCTCGGGCATCCAGTCGTAACCGCGATAGCGGTTGAAGCCGAACGAGTCGTACCAGATGTGCTGCATGCTGTGGTCGCGCACGTTGGGAAACTGCACCGGCATCTGTCGGGCACCATGACAGGGCAGGGCGGTTCCGTCTGGCGTCACCGTCAGAAAAATACTGCCCCAGCCGTTCATGCAGGCTTTCGGGCGTTCTTCGTAATAGTCCGGGGTGACGAAAATCAGCTTGCACGGATGCCCTTCGGCGGCAAGTTTTGCGCGGTATTCATTGGTGATGCGTTCGGCGCGCACCAGTTGTTCTTTGGTCGGCAATAACCCAACGCGATTGAGCTGCGCCCAGCCGTAGAACTGACAGGTGGCGAGCTCGACAAAGTCTGCTTCCAGGGCGATGCACAACTCGATGATGCGGTCGATCTGGTCGATGTTGTGCCGATGGGTGACGAAGTTCAACACCATCGGATAACCGTGGGCCTTCACCGCCCGGGCCATTTCCAGTTTCTGCGCGAAGGCTTTTTTCGAACCGGCCAGCAGGTTGTTCACCTGCTCGTCGCTGGCCTGGAAACTGATCTGGATGTGATCGAGCCCGGCCTTCTTGAAGTCGCTGATTTTCTGCTCGGTCAGGCCGATGCCGGAGGTGATCAGGTTGGTGTAGAAACCCAGCTGCCGCGCCTCATGAATCAATTCGGCGAGGTCCTGGCGCACCAGCGGTTCACCACCGGAAAAACCCAGCTGCGCGGCGCCCATTTCCCGCGCCTCACGAAACACCTTGATCCATTGCTCCGTGCTCAGCTCCTTGCCTTGCTCGGCAAAATCCAATGGATTGGAGCAGTACGGGCATTGCAGCGGGCAGCGATAGGTCAGCTCGGCGAGCAGCCACAGGGGCAGGCCGATTTCCGGTTTGGGCGGCACTTGCACCGATGACTCAGGCAAGTTCGATCCAGTGCTGTGCACGGGCAACCTCCATGAATTGCTCGATGTCGTCACCGAGCTCGGGCACGCCGGGGAATTGCTGGTCCAGTTCGCTGATGATCGCGGCGACATCACGCTGACCATCGATCAAACCGCCAATCAACGCGGCAGTTTCGTTGAGCTTGATCATGCCCTCCGGGTACAACAGTACATGGCCTTTTTGCGCCGGTTCGTACTGGAAACGATAGCCAGGGCGCCAGGTCGGGGTCTTGCTGCGATCAAAACTCATAAGGTGATTCCTTTGTGCCAGACCCGTTCCCCGGTCACGCTGTGATACGGCGGGCGTTTGAGTTCGTAGGCCATGCTCATGGCATCGAGCATGCTCCAAAGAATGTCCAGTTTGAACTGGAGAATTTCCAGCATGCGCGCCTGGCCTTCGCGAGTTGTGTAGTGCTCGAGCGTGATCGCCAGACCGTGCTCGACATCACGCCGCGCCTGGCCCAGGCGCGTGCGGAAATACTCGTAGCCGGCCGGGTCGATCCACGGGTAATGCTGCGGCCAACTGTCCAGGCGCGATTGGTGGATCTGCGGGGCAAACAGTTCGGTCAGCGAGCTGCTGGCGGCTTCCTGCCAACTGGCGCGGCGGGCGAAGTTGACGTAGGCGTCCACGGCGAAACGTACGCCAGGCAACACCAGTTCCTGCGAGCGCAACTGGTCCGGGTCCAAACCCACGGCCTGGCCCAGGCGCAACCAGGCTTCGATGCCGCCGTCTTCACCGGGCGCGCCGTCGTGGTCGAGCAGGCGCTGGATCCACTCGCGCCGGATCTCGCGGTCCGGGCAGTTGGCCAGGATCGCGGCGTCCTTCAGGGGAATGTTCACCTGATAGTAGAAGCGGTTGGCGACCCAGCCCTGGATCTGCTCGCGGGTGGCGCGGCCTTCGTACATCGCCACGTGATACGGGTGATAGATGTGGTAATAGGCGCCCTTGGCGCGCAGGGCCGCTTCGAATTCGGCGGGGGACATCGGGGTGTCGGTCATTGCGGTTCTCCGGGTAGGACCGGTGGATTCTCTGTGCTTGAAATGGCCTCTTCGCGAGCAGGCTCGCTCCCACATTGGAATGCGATCCCCTGTGGGAGCGAGCCTGCTCGCGATAGACCGCGCAGCGGTCTCGATGACTTACAAAACAATACTCATGCCGTCAAACGCCACTTCAACCTGACGCCGATCCAGCTCCGAACGCTCGGGCGAATCCTCATCCAGAATCGGGTTGGTGTTGTTGATGTGGATAAGCACCTTGCGCTGCTTGGGCAGGTGTTCCAGCACTTCAAGCATGCCGCCGGGGCCGTTCTGCGCCAGGTGGCCCATCTCGCGACCGGTGCGTGTGCCGACGCCGCGACGCTGCATTTCATCGTCGTCCCACAACGTGCCGTCGACCAACAGGCAATCGCTGCCGGCCATGATCTCCAGCAGCGGCGCATCGACCTTGCCCAGCCCAGGCGCATAGAACAACTTGCCGCCGGTGTTCAGGTCCTCGACGATCAGGCCGATGTTGTCGCCCGGATGCGGGTCGAAACGGTGCGGCGAGTAAGGCGGCGCGGCGCTGCGCAGGGGCAACGGGGTGAAACGCAGGTTCGGGCAGGCGGGAATGCTGAAGCTTTGATCAAGCTCGATGCGGTTCCAGTTCAGCCCACCGTTCCAGTGGCTCAGCATGATGAACAACGGAAAACCGGTGCTCAGGTCTTCATGGACCATGTCGGTGCACCAGACCTGGTGCGGGCAGCCTTCGCGCAGCATCAGCAGGCCGGTGGTGTGGTCGATCTGGCTGTCCATCAGGATGATCGCGCCGATCCCGGTATCGCGCAGGGCGCGGCCCGGCTGCATCGGGGCGAAACTCTGGAGTTGCGCGCGAATGTCCGGCGAGGTGTTGCACAGCACCCAGTTCACGCCGTCATCGGAAATCGCGATCGACGATTGCGTCCGCGCCTTGGCCCGCAGGCTGCCATCGCGAAAGCCGGCGCAGTTCACGCAGTTGCAGTTCCACTGGGGGAAACCGCCGCCGGCAGCGGAACCTAGAATCTGGACAAACATGGACGCTCCATCCTTTCAACGCTGAAAATAAAACGCCTCGGATAACCGAGGCGTTGTGCTGCATCTGCCAAGGCAGGGATTAGCGGCTTGCGAAGTACATGGTGACTTCAAAGCCGATACGCAGGTCGGTGTAGGCAGGTTTGGTCCAGGCCATAAGTTGAACTCCTTCAGGTAGGTGGGACAGCGCTATCTATAGGTATAGTCCACCTCAAGTCAGAGATGTTCCAGATAGTTAGGTGGCTATGTTACTCAAAATTTCAAAGAGATTGTCCGTGAAACTTTGAGAAAGCTCATTGCAGCGCCGGTAATGATCATTTTGCCCCTTGCCATGGCTCACACGGGCTGGCCGCGCTGGCCAGGCAGCGCCAGCCGCCCTCGGCCTGATTCAGGCGCAGGGCCGCAGCCTGGATAGCGGGCCGGTCGATCTGCAAAATAGCCTCGGGCAATTGCGTCAGATAACCCGACGAACGGCTAGCCAATTTCCCCTGCCAGAGCAATTCGGCCGCTTGGCTGGTGGTGAGCGTGGCGCCGGAAAACTGGTCCGCCAAGACCTGCCGTTGAGCGTTGAAGGTGCTGTCGTCGAGCGCGTTGATCAGCTCGGGCAACTGCTTCAGGAATTGCTCGATGTGTTGCAGCAGTTCCGCTGGTGCAACACTCGGCGATTGCACGCCGAACAGCAGTCCGGTCTGCCCGTGAATCTGCCGCAGGGCGCTGAACACCGCATAGCCGAGCTGCAACTCCACACGCAGGCGTTGGTAGAACGGCGTCTGACAGACATGCGCGAGTAAACGCCACCCGGCTTCGTCGGCCAATTCCTGGGTGGCTGTCGGACAGAACAGCAACAGCGCGTGCTCGCTGGAGGCCGTATCGACACGGCTCCACAGATGTTGTGCAGCGATCGAAGTGGGCAGCGCCAGCTGATTGTCCGGCGTGCCGGGTATGCGGCTCAAAGCCAGGCCCATGGCCGCTTGGGTTTGGGGCGATAAGCCGATGGCCAGTCCGTCCCAGCGCGCACTCGACCAGAGTTGCTGCACGTCATTCGAGGTCGCGGTATGCCCGAGAATGTGATCGGGCAATGCCTTGAGCAGTTGTCGAATCGGTATCAGCGCAACGCTGGTCGATTCTGCTTGAGCGACCGCGGCATCAGGTTTTGTCAGATCGTTCAGCACATGCTCCAGGACGCTGGGCATCGGCTCCTGAAGTCCGTTCAATTTCAGTAGCCATTCGTTGCCCGATGCGCTGAAGGAAAAGTCCACGCCAGCCTGATGTGCGTCTTTGCGCAGGGGTTGCAGGTGGTTTTCCAATCGGGATTGAAGGTGGCTATCGGGCGCCGAATCCAGACGCCAGCGCAGGTAAATCGCCCCTTCAGCACCACTGTCCGGCCATGCCTGGCTGAACTGCATCGGTGAACGTTCGCGACGGCTGCGCGAGCGGTCCTGGGCAAAGGTGCGCAGGCCGCGGTGAGCGCTGGTCTGGCCGCGAATCAACCCGGCGTTGGAGGCTGGGGCTTCGTCGCGCAGGAACGGGTTAGGTGTCGGCAACAGCCATTCGCCGCTGAAGTTATCCACAGCACCGATTTGGTGGAGGAGTTGCCGGAGGGCTGCAACACCTTTTTCGGACAGCCCGGCTTCGTGTTGTTCGCTGTCCAGTCGCGCCAGTTGCAAGGCACTGCTGACTTGCTGCTGGCGTTGCAGCACGGCGGCGTACTCTTCGCGCAATCGGCTCCAGTCCTGCTTGGCAAAGAAACAGAGCCAGTCGAGTAGACGTTCGCGGATATCCGCTGCCGAGTCTGTGTCGGACAGGGTGAACTCGATATGCAGCAAGGCTTGCCCGGCGAACTGGTACAGCGGTTGGGCTTTCAGGTTTTGCGCCAGCCCGTGTTCGCGCAAGTTCGCCAGCAAGCTGCCGGGTTTGGCCATATTGAGCCAGTGGCACAGGAACGCCAGCGCTTCGCCCACGTTGCCAGGCAATGTTTCGAGGGCGAACAGCAGGTCCAGGCGTCGTTCCCCCGCCTGTTGATAACTGTTGTGCGGTGCATCCATCAGCGGTGCGGGCGCTTGTTGCGAGACTGTTTCGCCTACGGCAATGACGCTGGCAAAGGCTTCGGCCAGTGCCTTCAACTCATCGAGACTTTGCGGCCCGGCCAGGCTCAGGGTCATTTGTCCGGTCTGGTAAAAGCGCTGATGAAAATCCCGCAAGGCTTGTTGAAACTCAGGTTGCTCCACCAGCAGGCTGTCACGATTGCCAGCATGGAAACCCCGTAGCGGATGAGCTTCGGCCAAGCCATTGGACAGCGCAAACTGCTGCTGCGCCGCCGCATCCTGCGACCAGGCGACAAATTCCGCCTGCAGCACCTCCCGTTCCCGCTGCTGATCGTCTGGATTCATACGTGGATGGGCGAGCATGTCTGACAGACGCTGCAGTCCACCAGCAAAAGCCTGAACCGGCAGTTCGAAAAAGTAGTCCGTCGTGCGCTCGCTGGTGCGCGCATTAACCTGCCCGCCGTGACCTTGCACGTAGGCCATCAACCCTTGTCCAGCAGGCCAACGCTCAGTCCCCAGAAACAGCAGATGCTCAAGAAAATGCGCCAGCCCTGGCCACGCCAGCGGCACATCATGGCTGCCCGCCGCGACCCGCAACGCTGCGGCGCAGCGCTTCAAATTCGGGGCATGACGCAACGTCACCCGCAAGCCGTTGGCCAGGGTTTCGGTGTGGGGGCGAGGGGGATTCAGCGCGGGCATGGGCACTTCCAGAACAGTGAAGTGCCAATGCTAGCGGATAAGCGAGGATCAGCGCTTGTTCAAGTCGCCGTAAAGCTCGGGGCGACGATCGATCAGGTAGCGGTTGGCAGCGCGGGAATCGACCATCAACTGGCGATCCAGCTCCCCGACAATCAGCGCTTCATCAAGACCCGCCTGGGCGATTCGGCTGCCATCCGGTGCGGCGATGCTGCTCTGGCCGCAATAGTGGATGTCGCCTTCGTGGCCGCAGTAGTTGGCATAAGCCACATAGCACTGGTTTTCGAAGGCACGGGAACGCACGGTGACATCGGCGACGAAATCGAACGGAATCATGTTCGCGGTCGGCACCAGGATCAGCTCAGCGCCGGCCAGTGCCAGGCGCCGGGCGTTTTCCGGAAACTCCAGGTCGTAGCAAATCAGAAAACCGAGCTTCCAGCCGTTGAGTTCAACGATGGGAAACTCGTCGGAACCTGCGCTGAACATCGAGTGATCGAGGTCGCCGAACAAGTGAGTCTTGCGGTAGTTGCACAGGCGCTCGCCGTTGGCATCGATCAACTGGACTGCGTTATAGATTTGCCCGTCGGCGGTGCGTTCGGGATAGCCATACACAATGGCGATCCCGGCGGTCTTGGCAATGCGCGCAATCAGCTGCGCCGATTCACCGTTGTGCACCTCCGCCAGCACGCTGACGGCATCGGCGCCGATGTTGTAGCCGGTCAGGAACATCTCCGGCAGTACCAGCAAATCGGCGCCTTTGGCCTCCAGCGCCAACTGGTGCAGGCGTTGCAGGTTGCCGGCGACATCCAGGGGCAGCGGTGGACATTGGTAAAGGGCTACGCGCATTTCGGATTCCTCTTACTCGGGCAGGGCGATCGGTCCGATCTCGTTGAACACATCTCCTGGACCCGGATTCTCGGTGTGAGTTGCACCGCCGAAGTGTTTCATGATCCCCCACACCGCGTTGAGCGAGGTCTGCACCGCACCCTCGACCCACGCCGGCGTCCACGAAACGTCATCGCCGGCAATGAAAATGCCGCGCTGCTCGGCCGGCATGTCGTCCTGCATGAAGTGCGCGTACATGCGCTGGTTGTAGCGGTAGTGACCGGGCAGGGCGCCTTTGAACGCGCCGAGGAAATGCGGGTCGGCTTCCCACGAAACGGTGATCGGGTCGCCGATGATCCGCGCGGCGATGTCGACTTTCGGGTAAATCTTCTTCAACGCATCCAGCGCCAGCTTCACGCGTTTTTCCACCGGGTGCGGGAGCATTTTCAGCGCGTCGCTCATCCATGAGTACGACAGACAAATCACCCCTGGCTTGTCGTCGCCGTTGTCGAACAGGTAGGTGCCACGGGTCAGGCGATCGGTGAGGGTCATGCTCATCAGGTCGCGACCGGTTTGCGGGTCCTTGTCCTTCCAGAACGGGCGGTCGACCATCACGAAGGTCTTCGACGATTGCATGTAGCGGGTGCGGTCCAGGGCCATCCACATCTTTTGCGAGAACAGCGTTTCATCGCATTCGATCTGGGTGGTCAGCAGCCAGCTCTGGCAGGTGGTCAGCACGGCGGCGTATTCGCGGGTGTCGCCCCAATTGTCGGTGACGGCGAAACGGCCACCCGGCGCGTGGGCAATTTTTTTCACACCGGTACGCGGTGCGCCGTGGTGCAGGGAGCTGAGGCTGGTGCCTTCGGGCCAGTGCACGCAACGTTCCGGCACATGGCGCCAAATGCCTTGCGGCACTTGTTCCACGCCGCCAACCACGAGGTGCTGGTGATCGTCGCAGTTGGTCATCACCACGCGGAAGATTTCCAGCATCGAATTGGGGAAGTCAGAATCCCAGCCGCCGGTGCCGAAACCGACCTGGCCGAACACTTCGCGGTGATGGAACGACAGCTTGGCGAACGCCTTGGAAGTGGCGACGAAGTCGTAGAAGGTGCGGTCGTCCCACAGCGGTACCAGCTTGTTCCACAGCTCTTTGAGGCGTGGCACGTCGCGGTCGCGAATGGCTTGCTGGATATCGGCGAACTGCGAGCCGGCTTCCAGGGCATCGGCCCAGGCGTCAGCCACTTCCTGGAACAGTGCAGGAAGGTCCGACAGTTTCTGAGCGTAATGAGTCTGGCCTTCGAGGTCGATCACCGTGCTGCCCGACGCGGGTGTCAGCGGGTTGGGGAAAGGTTTGGTTTCTAGGCCGAGCTTGTCGACGTAGTGATAGAACGCAGTGGACGACACCGGGAAGCGCATCCCGCCCAGTTCGGCCACGATGCCTTCGGCACCGTTGAACGCCTGGGAGCGCAGGCGGCCACCCATTTTCGAGGCTTCGTAGACGACCGGTTTCAGGCCCAGTTTCATCAGTTCATACGCCGCCACCAGGCCGGCGATCCCGCCGCCGACGATCGCCACTTCGGCACCGTGATTGTGCTCGGGGATGCTGCCCAGCCCGGCCGGGTGTTCGATCCAGTCGTCGAAGGCGAAAGGAAAGTCCGGGCCGAAAATGGTGACTGGTTTCTTACCGTCTGCTGGATGGCGATTGTTCTTGTTCATGGCTGACCTTGCTGGCGACCCGACGCGGAATGCGCATCTGAGTATAGGAAAAGATGCCAGCCATTCTAGAGAGCTCAGAACACGTTAATAAGACGCAAAGTGTCGTCGTTTTGCCATTTTACTGCTCAATATGACGATCTTGATATGCACACTGATCACTGTGGGAGCGGGCTTGCTCGCGAATGCACTGTATCAGTCGCTAGTGGAGTCGACTGACACGACGCATTCGCGAGCAAGCCCGCTCCCACATTAGATGGTGTTCAAACCGGCTGTCCCCGATCAATCTTGCTGCTCAAGATGATCGACGTCGTGGTCTTCTCCACCCCATCCACACTGCCAATCTGATCCAGCAACTGATCCAGTTGCTCCGGCGAATCGGTGCGCAACCACGCCACATAATCAAATTCACCACTCACCGCGCACAATTGCTGCACCTGCGCCATCGCACTCAAGCGCCGCACCACTTCCTTGCCCGAACGCGGCTGCACAGTGATCCCGACATACGCCTGCAACCCGCCATCCACCACCTGCTGTCCGAGGCGCACGCCATAACCGGTGATTACCTTGGCCTTCTCCAGCCGCGCCAGGCGCGAAGTGACGGTGGTACGGGCGATGCCCAGTTGCCGGGCGAGCATGGCCACGCTCTCGCGGGCGTTGATCTGCAGGGCCGCGATCAATTGGCGGTCGATTTCATCGAGAACAGGGGGGCGAGTGTCGGGCAACGGCGTGGCTCCAGAGGCGTGAATCAATGGTCCAGCATGTTACAGGCTCGTTCGACGCGACGCTTGTGGCCGAAAGAGAGTGGGCAATCGACTAAGATTGATGCTGTCGTGGGTGAGAGGCCAAGGATATGACAACGAAGCTGCCTGCCGCAGTACGGGACCGCGCATTACAGATCGCCCATCACGAAATGGGCCACTACGTCATGGCCCGCGCCTTGGGCTTTGTTACGGGCGGCGTGACCCTGACGGTGACCATGGATTTGCGGCACCAAGGAGGGGCTTGCATTACGTTAGTGCGCCCCATTTCGTCGATAGAAGCCATGAAAGAGCATCTGGAAGCCCGGATGATGGTGCTCCTGGCTGGCGCAATGGCGCAGACATTCCCTTCAAAACCTTCAGCCGCGAAACGCGTCGATAAACCGAAGGCCACAGCCATCCTCAAAGGCGAGCAGGGTGCGGAACAGGATTACGCAAAAATCAGGGAGCTTCAGCATCTGCTGCGCAACATCGCCTACCCCGATACCGATCCAGTGTCGTGTGAGCGAATAGCGGCGCAGCTTAAAGCGATGACTGACCGGGTGTGGGATCGGACTCAAAAAATCGTAGAAGATCAGGCCGAGGCGATTGCCGAATTGGCCGGCGCGCTGGTCGACGGCATGGTCATCGTGGAGCAGTGGGGAAGGGCGGCGGATACGTATGAGGTTATGTACACCGGGCCGATGTTGGAACGGTTGCGGGCGGTGCAGGCCATCCCTTCGTTATGTGTTTGGACTGACAGTTGCGGTGATGCCGTTCAGCACTGGAAATAGCGAAGGCCCGAAGAGGCTGGCTCTTTAGTTTGACGTATAAGCCCGAGTCGGTCGCACAGCCTCTATTCAGTACCCGCACGATAATCAGGGCAGTCATAAAAGGGCTTGACGGTAAAACTTTTCCTGTGCGACAAGTGTCCACGTTTTATGGAATGTGGACAGCGGGGCTTTTTGAGTTCATGAAGAGTCAAGATATTTTGCTTCTTTTTAAAATGGCTAGCCTCCACGCGCAAGAGGAGAAGCTGTTTGAAAAAATGGAATCGAAGTCAATGGCGGATTTATTTGAACCGCTGTTGGAACCCGGTGTGAGTCCATCAATGATGGCTGACGATCCGGTGGGGCGCGCATTGGCTGCTCACAATCCTGATCCAGAAGACACGGTTTATCGCGTGCAGGAGCTTGATACCCCCATGGGTGATGCTGACGGGTGGGAGGGGTGGTCGGACGCGGTTCCGTCCCTTCCAGGGTCGAGCTGGAATGAAAGTTACTCCTTGCGCGCACTCTCGGCATCTCTTGGCCTGAGTAAAAGTGAGGTTTCGAACTCAATGGCACGGTGTCGCGAGGCGGGGTTGCTCACCAACGACTACGACACTTCTCTCCCGAAGGTGAACCGCCGAGAGCTCGTGAAAATCACGGAGCATGCCCTCAAATACTTTTACCCGGTAAAGCTGGGTGCAATTGTTCGCGGCATACCCACCGGCTTTGCAGCGCCGGCGCTGTCCAAGAGCCTCAAAAGTGCGGGTGGGCTCATTCCGGTTTGGCCTGATGCTTTCGGGAGTGAGCGCGGTCAGGCGATTGAGCCGCTCTACAAAACCGTTCCAGACGCGGTGAAGAAGGACCGAACCCTTTATCATTACTTGGCGCTCGTTGATGCGATCCGCGTTGGCGGACCGAGAGAGTGCGCAGTAGCGGTCAACATACTCAAGGCAGGGATGGGGCTGAAATAAGATGGCATCAAATGCTGACCACAATTACGAGCTGATCGAGTACGTGGCTGAAGGTCTGGGCAAAGAATTATTGACTGAAGTTGCCTTTGTCGGTGGATGCACGACGGCAATGCTGGTGACCGACACCGCTGTCATGGATGACATCCGGTTTACTGATGATGTCGACTTGGTAATCGAGTTGGCAGGTGTGAGTGCCTGGCAACGCCTCACAGAACGCCTGGCGGCCAAAAAATTCAAAATCACAGGGGAAGACGAGGTCAACTGTCGATTTCGTTTCAACGATGTCATCGTAGATGTGATGCCTTCGGATCCGGCTGTTCTCGGCTATGCGAACCGCTGGTTCGTGGAAGGGCTCGCTCAAGCTGTAAAGTTCGCGCTACCCAGTGGTCTGGAGATACAGATCTTCAAGTCGACTTACTTTCTTGCTACGAAGCTGGAAGCCTTCAGTGGTCGCGGAGAAGGCGATCCTTATCACAAGGATGTCGAGGACATCGTTATCTTGATTGATGGGCGCCCGGAGTTGTTGGAGGAGGTCCGAGGGGCAGAAACTGAATTGCTGCAGTTCATCGCCAAGGGAGTTGGTGAGCTGTCTAGGCTCAGTGGCATCGACTACGCAATTCAAAGCTCAGGCTCGGTTCGGGCAAACCCCGCTCGTGGCATGCTCATCCATCAGCGTATGAAGGATCTGAGTCTGCTCGCATGAGATACGAAGTCAGATCGGTAAAAGGGCGAGCCCGAGAAGCCAACCATGATTGCGCTGGCGCGGTATTCGATGGCGTGAGGGGGCTGTTTGTTGTCGTGGATGGCACTTCGAAGCCCGGTAGCGACCAGTTGGCCCATGGATTTGTGCAAGCAGTGATGGATGCCTGCCAGGCCCGTATTAGTCAAGGCGCTGAAAACACTACTCATAGTGGCGTCCAGCAGCTGCTACGGTCTGTACTTACAGATTTACACGCTCCACTGTTTGCTAAGCAGACCGGTACAACAAGCTACTTGGTTGGTATTGCTTCTCATGGGCAGCTCACCCTTGCATATGAGGGCGACTGTTCATGTGGCGTTGTCAGTGCGGAGGGTGGAATCGAGTGGTTCACACCGCCGCATTGCAAGGCGAACTGGAGGCGTGACCGATCACATCGGGAACTTGCGCTTGATCCGGCCCGCCATCTGATCACCCGTTGCTATAGGGCCAACCGTTCCCCGGATCCAGATTTTGTTTTCCGTTCAGTGGCTGCAGGCGAGCGCCTGGTGTTCGCAACGGATGGCTTTTGGGCGGAGCTGACCGATGCTCGACAGGATGACGTGCTTGCAGCTCCTGCCATTGAAATCACTGATGTAGACGATGATGTGACTTGGATTGATGTGAGGCTGTAAACATTGCGAGTTGGCCGGTTTTTTCATTGATGGCGCGCCACTTGCGTATGAAGTGGGTCGAAGGGCTTGAAATGGGGCCGAAGTCATTCCAACTGAAGAGTTCCAGTCGCTCCCACCGACCAGACACGAAAAAGCCGCGCAATGCGCGGCTTTCTTGTTTGGTGGGCCCACACGGACTTGAACCGTGGACCAAAGGATTATGAGCCCACTTAATGTCCTTAAGTCCATTGAGTTTGGCGAGAAAACATTAGAATTATCTGGCTTGGTGTACCTATATTCCGCATATTTTTACCGGTGCTGTGGACGGAGTGTGGACGGTCATTGCGGGTGGCGACAGATAAAAATGGCCAAGAAATCGTCGTCTCACAGTTACTCGAAGTGGGTCCCCGTGCGAGTGCCATTAGACATTCGTGCTTCCTACGAACCGCTGTGTAATATTTAGGCAACGATAGAGGGAAAGCCCGATGACGAGATGGACTCAAGAGTTTGATAAGCACCCATTCAAGATCCTATGGGCAGCGTTGCTGATGGAGATCGAGCCGATAGGTGTCGATGATCAAACTGTATCAACAACGGTGGAAGAACTGGCAAGGCTGAAAAAGGTACTCGCCTATGTCGACAGCATCATTGCTAATGCAGATATGGAGCTTACCCCCAA
This sequence comes from Pseudomonas sp. NFX15, assembly GCF_049132105.1. NCBI lineage: Bacteria > Pseudomonadati > Pseudomonadota > Gammaproteobacteria > Pseudomonadales > Pseudomonadaceae > Pseudomonas > Pseudomonas sp. NFX15. The sequence goes on along the minus strand of NZ_JAFMPV010000016.1, from coordinate 92,999 downwards.
AACCGTGTGGGTAAATTGCCACGGCCAAGCAGAGGCATGTTTACAGCAGATTCGAGCATACGACAGCAATCGGAACGTCGCACACCTCATCCAGGCGAACGAACACGCTGATAACCTCTTAACCTACGTACGCCCATACATGGTGCTTCCACAACAGGCCTTACAGGCGCTTGGAGAGGCGGAAAAGGCATTTATCAATCAGATTTCGCAGTATGTTGAAGCATTTAAAACGCGGGCCTCAGCGGTTCAAGCAAGCCTTGAAACCGCCGTAGATGACGCTGTCGCACAACAAAAGAATATTGAAGCTATGGAGCTGCGTGCGAAGCAGTTCGACGATTACCTGTACGAAGGGGTAGAGGGAAACAACCCGGCAGAAAAGTACGTCAAGGAAATGGTTTCTGATGTGGAAGAAAAACAGAAGGCCGTAGTGGCTTTGCATCAGAAACTTTTCGAAGGGCCTGAGTCCACATCTGAGACAGTCACGATTTATGCAAAAGAAATACATGACTTGCGCAACTCACTTGACGATATGCTGGACTCTGCCACAACAAGAAACAAAGAGTTGGAACGTTTTTATGAACGAATTTTTGGTCGCCGGCTGGCCGATGACGACGAAATGCAAGAGGACGGGTTAAAGCGAGAACTCGATAATCGGCTAGAGCAACTCGGTAAACATGAAGTAGAGCAAAAGACGCGGCAAGAAGCATTGTTCGAAAGTATAGAATCTTTGTTGCCTGGAGCCACGAGTGCGGGTCTAGCCTCAGCCTATAATAAACTCAAGAACAAATTTGATACCCCTATCATTGGCTATACGGTTGCGTTTTACGTCTCAATGCTGATTTTGTTCGTCGGTGGAATGGCACTGGTGGCGGACAATTTCTCGCTGTCGCCGTTCCGCGTTGAATTCGTAAAAACGAGCGACTGGGACGGAATGTTGCGTACCCTTCTTGCCCGACTCCCGATTGTCTTGCCCGTGATTTGGGTTGCAATATTTTCAGCAACTCGCCGCAGTCAGTATGAACGGCTTCAGCAAGAGTATGCTCACAAGGAGGCTTTTGCGTCTTCATATGAAAGTTATAAGAAGCAACTTCAGGCGCTTCAGGTCGATGCAGATGTCTTACAAAAAGAGTTGATTGGAAAGGCTATCGAAGCCATTTCTTTTAACGCCTCTAAAACTCTAGACGGCAAACATACGGAGAAGCTCCCGGTCCAACAGTTACTAGAAAAATTCAGTATTGAAGAGGTCAAAAAGCTATTGGATTTTGCAAAAAAAGAATAAGTTGATCATAAAGGCCCATAACCAACAGAGTGCGTCGAATCGCTTCGAGCCGTTGGAAAGGTTTAACTCAATAAATTCAGGAGGGCTGGTGAAGGTATTATTTCAGTTGCTTAAAGAGTTCTGGTTGCCGTTTTTTATTTCTGTATCTTGGACTATTTACTCGAAATGGGGGGTTAAGTTTGATTTTGTAGGGTATATGTCTACCCTAGGTCCTGCCTTTTTTCTGGTGAGTTGGGTTGTTGGACAAGTGTTCAGAGTTAGGAAGCAGGTTGGCGTAGAAAGTAGTTTTGGGAATGTCGAACGCCGACTGCAAGACTTAGCGGAAAGTTTAGAGCAGAACGTGGCAAAAATGGTAGGCCATATTAATGGAGGCGACAGCTTTTGCTATTTGATGCCTAATGGAGGCAGTGGAGGGCAGTTCGTCCTGCGGCATTGTGGCGAATACCCTTTATTTAAACTCCATATCAGGATTGCCGATATTGGTGCGTTAAGACAGGGAGGTATGCTGGAACAACAATTTGCATACGAGGAATTTGCAGTTAACTCTTTTGCTATGTTAGATACGCCACAGTTTTCAGATTCTCAGGCTCTGAATATATTTTACAATTCGAGAAGTGGGAAGGTTGTTCAGCAGATTCGTTTTGTAAAGGTCAATGGCCACAGTGGCTACGCCTATCGCATTACTCGCGATGCAGAATTGTTGGTTCAATATTTACCAGAAAATTTCCCGCTAGACGAGGAAGATAAGAAATCTTGGTTGGGGGAATTCGGTCTCAAGGGAAATAAGGCAAGTTGGACCACAGAGCATATTTTATCGGAGGCGTTAAAACATCAGCTCGTGTCGTAACGCGATAAGAGGGGAGACAGTGGGGGCCGAATTTGATTGGTCTTCATTGCCTTGCGATAGGTCTCGTCTGTGACGAGAGAAATGAAACGCCAATTCACGAGAAAAAAACACTATCAAGGCCCTTATAGAGCGCTCTGCGTGGCATTTTTACTCAATCTCAAAGTGTTCGAATTTTCAGTTCGCTCCCTCTCCTCTACCAGTTTTGAAAATCGAGGAATTACCTTCGTTTTCTATTTCTACAGGCTCTAGCCCGGGGCTGCCAGGTATCCGCTGTGAGAGGCGTACTAAAGGCTTTATGCGTGAGGCCGTATCAATCTCTTTCTCTTTCCTGCAAAAAATGAAAAGTCCATCACCCTGGCTATCCCCGTAGCCAGGGTGAGCCGGACGGCTATTTTCATCATCCAGATACTTTCACAAAAAATATGTATAAAGCCCGTCGGCGGGAGGGGGAAAAGTGCGTTCCTTGCCTGCGCTTTCTTCGCGCAAGAATTTTCCTGTGAGTAACGGGGATACGGACGCAAGCGCGGCTCAAGCGCTAGGTGGCATCCAGAGAAGTCATGAAAACTAGGGAAAGACTGGCAGAAAACGGTCTTGCGGAGTGACCCTTAAGGGGTCAATATAGTTTCCAAGGGGGACGCGGAAGGCGCCGCCCAGACCAAGGAAGCCAAATGGACCTAGATGAAAAAGCTTACCTCGAACTGGATAAGCTCCAGCTAGAAAACCGGAAGTTAGTCGCTGAGACCCGCAAGCTAATCACCGAAGAACAGAAGTTGAGACGGGAAGGAATGTTTTACCCGCTACTGGTTGGAGCGGCCCTGATTACCGCGGTAGTTTCCCTGATCAACCTGCTCAACAAGCCCTGAGTCACCGGCCCCGAACATCGGGGCCAACCCTCTCGGCCTTGAGCTTTACCGGGAATCGGTCCAAATTACCCATAAGGGCCGCGATAGGCGCGCCCGCCCCCCCTTACGAGGATGAACGATGAACCACAGCCACAAGACGCCGATCAAGCCGATGGCAGATGAGATCGCCGCCCTGGACAAGCTCCTAAGCAAAAAGCCCACCTACGGCTTCGTGCCGTTCTTAATCGGTGCCGCATGCGCCGGTATGGTGTTCATGGCTTACACCTATATCTCGCACCTGTAACCTACCTTTCCAGCTTTTGGCCCCAGCGTTTTGGGGCTTTCGGACATTCAATGAAACGAATTCAGCACTATGGACCGCCCACGGCGGAAGATTTGGCGCGCCTGAAAATCGAACTGGGGTTCACCAGTCCGCAGATGGCGGATCTGGCCGGGTTGGCGAAGGGGTCGCAGTGGCGCAAGTACACGGGCCGCACTGAGGGCCGAGTCATGGGGATGCACATGCATTTCTACATGGCGGCGTTGCTGACGCTGAGTGAAGACGAATTGACCCGTGTCGTTGCCACCATGCGTACACAAGGGGCCGACGTCGAACTGGGGCCTCTACCAGCCGGTCCGCCAGCTTTCGCTGAAGCGCAAGCTACTGCGAAATTGCACTCCACTTGACCAGCCAGTTGCGTTCGACCTGCTACGCTAGCGAAATAAATGAAGGCCAGTTTTGAGGGTTCTATGAGGTTCTTTTTTTTAATTGGGGTCTTAATTGGGTCGCTGATTGTATTTTATATTTTATTGGGTGTGGCGGCTTACTCTCAAGAGATATCGCTTTTGATTAATCCATTGGTCGTTGCTGTTTTAAAAGATGTTCTAGGGCCGGTGTCGGCGGGTTTTGGGGGGGCTATCGCTGGTGCATATGGTGCGTATTTTTTGCAACGGAAAAGTGAGTCCGATAAAGAAAGCAGAATTGACGCCTCAACACTTCATAGGGCTATTATTCTTTTTGGGGACAAGCTTAATGATTTGCTATCCATAAAAAAATATAACATTCACCCGTACCAAAATAGTGAAATTAGGTTTCTTGAAATCCCGAAGATATCTCCGAGACCAAGCGTGCAGGACCAGCTTGATACGCGAATCATCGACATTTTGATAGCGATGAATTTGTCTGCGCATTTAGACATTGTAAAGATTGCAGGCTTCAGATATAGCGCCTGCTTTGAGAACTTCTCAAACAGAAATCAGATGTTGGATGAGTATCGAGAGCTTTTGCATACCTCCGAATTTCGTAAAGAGACAGGTGTTAGTTTGGACGATATCGCTTCTGTGGTTAACCCGGGCCGATTGATTGCAATATGCGCCATGACTGAACAGACCCTGGAAGTTTTAGACGAGGCGCTTCAAAGTTTAAAAGAAGCCACAGATCTTTTGGCTGATGCTTTTGAAGCGAAATTTAAGGGGAGCGGTACCCGAGGCGTGCGAATGGTGTTCTCTGATGCTGATATTTATTTAGCACCAGTACCAAAGCCATATTTTGATACTGAACGCTTAAAGGCTTACTTTCGTAGGCGTTGATATTTTTAACTATTGATACGTGCCGCTATCAATTACGGTTCATGACCTCGTCTGTTATCCACTTACAGGGTGATGGGTTTTAGCTGCCCAACCAGAACGGAAGCTTGTGTTGCATTGTCGGTAAATACGCTTGCATCGCTCGGACTCGGTGCAGGCCCAGGTATATGAGAATGGCCGGCCAGTTGCGTATTCATCGCCGTCACCAGATCGAGTAAGTCGCACAGGACCTGCAACACGTTCACCCCTTCCGATCCCATCCAGGTTTTCTCCGCCACACTGAGCCGTAGGCCGGTGATGCGCTCTTCCATATCTCCCCCCACCGACGCATTGAGCTTTTGCCCGACGACCAGATTCAGGTCACGACCGGTGGCCTGGTGCAGGTCGTCCACGGCCGCCAGGCTGGCAGAGCCACCCGAGAGCAGCTTGAGCGAGCCCAGGGCCTCGATCTTTTTGATGCCACCCACTGACTCGATACTGTGGTCATCCACGGTAAGTCTGTGGCGTTGGTAGTGCTCAGTGTTCTCCAGAGCCTCCACACGGCGTTCGCTGGCTTGATCATGGATTTGACCATCGGTCTGGCGCAGCCAGTTGCCATCGGCGTCGACGCGCTGCTGTACCGCTTCGCTGTGCTGCCAGACCTGATCGCCTTTGGGCAGGTTGGGCAGGCTCAAGCCCTGGGGCAGGATGGCCAGGACAAAGGGTTTGTGCGGCAGGCCGTAAGCAAACGACACCACGACCATGGTGCCTTCGTCGGGAAGGCCGTAGATCCCCATGGACTCTCCGCCCATCGGCAACGGCAACGGCACGCCCTGGAGCAGCGGCAATGCCGTATCGGGTTCGCCGTCCGGCCCCAGCACCTCAAGGTCAGCAGCGAAGCGCGGGCGAAAGTCGTCGCACAGCCCCGCGTTGGTCGGTGGGTCCGGGATGGCCACCACCCGGGCAAAGCGCGGCAGGTGATAGCCGCCAGTCAATTCGGGATATTGGCGGTCAACCACGCGGCGGATTACGTCTTCCATTTGATGCTCATCTGGCTTTCGGTGAGGGTTACGGCGGTGATGCGCTCGCCCTGGTTAATCGGCGCACCAGGACGAATCCCTGGCAGCGCGGCAATGACCGCGCTCTGGTTGCTGTTGTAGCTGTCAAAAAGCTCGCGGGGCAGTTGCAACGGCTGGCGCTGGCCCCAGAAGCTGTCGGCCCAACTGCCCACATAGATTTCGCCGTCGCCCTGCTGCTGCCACATAAAGTCCGGGATCGAAAACACTTTGCCCAGGCTGTCGATGGCTTGCACGCCGTTGGCCAGGTTGAAGAAAAACGCGGTTTTGGTGCGGGCGTAGGCTTGGTCAGGCACCCGAAAGCGTAGGCCATTGCGCTCACTGATCGCGGCCAGGACCGCGTGCAAGTCCACATGACGCAGGTTCAGCGGCATGGGGATTTCCAGCGCGGCGGACAGTTCACGGCACAGCAGGACTTGCTGTTGGCTGTTGGCAGCAGTGCAACGCTCCACGTAGCCCAAAAAATGCCGCTGGAGTGGGCTGTCGTTGTAGCCAATGTCGAAGGTCACCAACCCGTGTACGGATTCGCTGGCGGTGATGGTGAAACTGGCGCGCCCGGGGGCGTGATGGTCCAGGCGTGTTTCATCTTTACTGAGGGGGTAGGACACCCCGTCGACGGTCAACACTTTGTGCAGGTTCATGGCGTGACCGGTTTTAACCAGTCGTCGACGGACTTCAGGACTTTCTCAAATCCATCCATCTCGACGGGTGCGCTGCCACCATCCGCGCTGGATGCACCAGAGACGGGTTGTCCTGGTGCACTCTGCTGCACCACTGGATTATTCGGGCTGCGCTGCTCTACGCGCTCCGGTATCGACAGTTTTTCGATCAGATTGAACTGAACACGCCAGGCTCGCAGGCTGTCGTCTTCATTAGCGTTCACACTGTCGCGGAACTGTACTTCGCGCACACCGAAGGCCGAGGCCGTGCGGTTGACGATCCGATAGACAGTCAGTTGTCCGCCGCCGGCGGTGGAGCTGGCCAGGCGCATCAAGTTGCGCAGGTCGGACTCATCTCGGTAGGGGATCATCAGTGTGACGCTGATGGTTTTGGGTTTGAAGCCCTTGTGCGCCTGCGCCGTATTGCTGGTCTGGCCTGACAGGTCTTCACTTTCGATAGTCAAGGTGGCCGTGACTTTGAGGCCCTTACCCTGAACTTTCTCGCCGTTGAGTAGCAGCGTCATAGCCCGATCAACTCCTGCACAAAGCTCAGGCTCTCTTCGCTGCCGAGCAACAGCAGGCCCGCACACAACACCCATTCATAGCCAGGCGTGGGGCCTTCCAGCAGTTGCCGGCGCAACTCAGCGGCATCACCTGGGCCGATCATGCGCGCCTGCATTGTGGCATCGGGCACACCGTTGGCCAGCGCATCTTGCAGATCTTTCAACTGCTGATCACTGGCGGCCTGCTGCTCAGCCTTGCGGGTCGCCAAGGCGCTCAGGTCAGACATGGGGGACGTGTCGGCAGCGTAGCTTTCATAGATGGCCAACTGACTGTTTAGCGTCTGCTGGGATACCCGGGTCACGGTGCAACGCTCCAGCGGCAAAGCTCCCCAGCGCGGCAATGTCTCGGCCGTGGGCAGTGTCCACTTCTCCGCCTCCAAACGCGCGATGTTCGCGGCACGGCGTTCGGCGCGCTCCAGGTCGGGAGTGGGCAGCAAGGCATTGAAGCGCCCCAGGGTGGCAGCAAACTGGTCGAAGCGTGTCGAAAGGAACAGCACACACAAACCATACTGCTCGCCTTCGGGACGGCCGGCATCGGTGTCGGTAAGCTTGTTGGCCAGCGCCTCCAGCAGGTTGGGTGCCGAGAGAAACTTTTGATACCCCCGGCCCTGGCCCATGCCACTTTGGAACGGCGTCACCACGAGGCTGGCCGGCGCGGTGGCCAGTTGCTCGGTCATGGCGGCGCGCCCGACCTCGATGGCCTCTTGCGCGGCAGAACCCACGGGGCCCGGGTTGGTGGTGGCCGTCATGCCGGCCAGGCGCTCTTCTGTCTTGGCGATCTCAGTGCTGGCCAGGCCTTTGGCCTCGTCCAGGCCTTCGACCCATTGGGTGGCTTCGCTGGGCCACTGCATTGTGACCGGCGCCCAGGTCATGGCTGCTGGCCGTCGGGCGCGGTTGGGCGGTCTTCAGCATTGGGAAACAACTCACTCCGGGGCCAGGCTCTCAACTCAACCCGGTAGGTGCGCCAGGCCTGTTCCGTGAACGAGGCCTGCGGATCCTGATCTTCGTGTTTGCAGATTTCTTGCTCTGCTTGAGCCAGTTGTTCTTTAACCCACAGCTGTTCGATTCGGGCCTTGGCTTCGGGGCTGGTATTCGCTTCCGAGGGTGGGGCAGCGATCTCGCCAAACTCACCTGCTACCACGCGCTCATAGATCTCCGGGCCGTAGCTGGTCGAGTCGTTGGGTGTGGCGGTGAAAGGTATATCACCCAGCGCTTCGGTGACCAAGACCACGTTGACGGCTGTGTGGTCTGCATTGGTCCATTGCGGGGTCAACACGTTGGTGTAGTTCATCATGCAACCCTCTTGCAAATGGTTGTCGAATAAATATTACCGGCGGAACTGTTCGAGGAGCCGCCCATAACCATCCAGGTACCTCCAGGAGCGCCGTAGTTCTCGCCACCCGCGTTTGACCACCCCATGTAGCCGCCTGCTACTAGCGTTCCCGGCCCCAATGCACCTGTATTTATGTTTACGACAACAATAAACATGCCATAGGTGCCCACCTCACCCGCGCCAAACGCGGCGTTGGCCCAGCGCACTTTTTCTGTGCCCATGCCGTCCATCCATAGCTCGCCAAAATCAGAGGCATCAACCGTAACCTTGACCGCGCCGTTACCATTCCAACCCAGCTTTACCGCGTTCTGTAGCTGTCCAACACCCGTGCCCTGTTGCACGGGAGTAAAACCTAACGCCGGTTGATATAAGGTAGGGTTGAAGTTGCCGCTATTCCAACCCATTTGCCATGCACTGAAGACGTATCCCGCTTCTGTCAGGACGGCACCACGCGTATAAAGCGTCCCGGTGCCGTATTCGATGATTTGTTGCGAGAGCGTGTCCTGACTGACTGCGACTATCATGGCGGAGTACAGACCACCATTTGGAAAGTTCGGCCCGGAGTTCACGCGGTAAACGCCTGCGGCGGTGATTGTGTTTAGATCTGTGTCGATGGGAAGGACAATCCCTCCCCGACCCCAGCCATACGCACCCGCGAGTAGAATGCGCCCCGGCTCATCATCTTGGGGGGAGGTTTGTTTAACCAGATTGGTGCCATTCCAGCTGGTGGTCCATTCACCAAAGTTAGGAACCGGGTCAACGCCCGCACGGTCGCCAGCCCGAGATACGATGGTGCCCGATACGTAGTTGACGAGAATCTGCGCAATCGTGTCGTCTGCGCGCAATACCAGCATCGGACTGTGCAGCATTCCATCCGGGATTCCGCCTCCAGTATTTACTCGGTAAAGACCACCGAGAACAACCGTGTCCAGATTCGTGTCGGCAGGCAAAACAATGCCGGTGCCACCCAGCCCAAATGCTCCGACCTTCATCAGTGCCTCAGCCGTTTCGTCGTGCACATCGGTTTGCGCATCCAAGTACGCGGCGGTACCGAGTGCGGCGAGGTCGGTTTCGATGCCCGTCTTGACGGCATACACGGCGGCGGTGGTCGCCAGAATGTCACTGCTGTTGGACTCAGGGTCATCGCTCTTGGCGTTGGGCAGATTGCCCAGGTCGACGTCCTCTTTGGTGGTGGCTCGTGCCCGCAACTCCGGATAGTCACCAATGCGCGCGGCGAGGTGCTGAATCAAAGCTCCAGTAATGGGTTCAACGGTGCTACGCAGGTCGGTGATTTCGGTGGCGCTGAGAACCGTAGCCACCGGCACCAGGTAGTGCCACACACCGTTGTTATCGGCGTAGTCCACCAGGGCGTCGCCGTAGCTGGTGGCCAGCACCACTTTCACGTCACTCAACTGACCTTGCAGCGAAATGTCGTACCACAAGGTAAAGGGGAACGCCGGCGGCGTGATGAGTGCGCCGGCTGGCTGATGGACAGCCAAGCCTTCCACGTAGGCAATGCCTGGCTGGAGGGTGAACTGCTCGTCCTGATAGACCAGGGCCAAGCTGTCGGCAAAGAAACAGGCCCGCCCGAACATGTCGCGGTTGCTCAGGCGCTCGCGCTCGTCCATGCCCGACATCCGCACGGTGAAGTCCGCCTGCCAGGTGTCGGCGTTGATGGTCAGCTCGGTGACCGACTGCGCACCGTCGAACACCAACATCATGTTGCGGGTGATGTTGTTGCCGATCTGCTGGTTCGGGATGTTTTTGCGCTTCTGCTGCACCGGCGTGTAAGCCGCGGCTAACAGCGCACCTTCAGCAGTTTCCAGGCCCAACCAGTTGAAGTCCCAGTCGCCGACATTGGAGCCGATCATGCTGCTGTAGACCACCTGGTTGGGGTCCACGTAGCCGCCTTTGGTGATGTCCGTTTCGTACATGATCTGTTCGGGCGGTGGCTTGCCGGCATAGCGATCCACCGGTGTGGCCGGATCAAGCCCGGGCACCAGGGCGTAGAGAAACTTGCTCACGACCAGGACTTCCTGAGCGGCTTGCTTTTCGGCGATCAGGTTTTCACCGGCGATGGTTATTGCGGCCATGTGGCTTCCTCGTAACTGGCAATCAGGGTTTGCTGGTCGTCGTTGAACTCCACCGCGAACACCCGCAGGTTATCCAGCGGGGTCACGGTCAAAAATGCGTATCGGCGACAGGTGCGCCCGTAACTGCGGAGCAGTACACGCAGCAGGTCGGAGTGCAGTGCGCTCTGTTCGTCGGTGATCTTCACGAACACCACGTCCCAGTCGCGGCCCTCCATGCGCTCCTGAATCTCGACGCGGCCGACGCCCAGGCGCATCAGGATTCGTTTCAAACCCGCCGTGCTGCCCGCGTCCACGGCGTTGATGTAGGCGTGCTTGATCCGCAAGCGGTACAGGCTTTCCTCTTCCCCGGGGAAACGAGTGATGTCGCGCTGCCAGGCGAGCAGATCGAGCAACGAGAGTGGGCAGATGTCAGGGTCGATCTGGTGCAGCGGCCAATTCAGCCAGCCCTCGACGTTGCCCCACCAGGCTTGTGCGGCTGCTTTGAGTTTGGCCAGCTCCGGCCCGTCGAGCCAAAACGGCAGTTTGAGGTTAAACACCGGCCACCACCTCCAGCGTCTGGATGCGGGGAATGTTCAGGTCCGACACGATGTCGAGGTTGTCGAAGTGCAGCGAGTCGAGTTCGGGGAAAGTTTGGTGCAGCTCTTCGCCCAGGCGGCTGAACGAAAATCGCGACTGGGGATAGGTCAGCGTGGGCTGATAGTCGGCCTGGGTACTTTCACGAAAGGCCGTGCGGATGAACATCTCGACATCGGCAAACAGCTTGTCGGATTGCTCTGTGGGCAGATTCAGCACCGGCCACAGCGTGACGCGGATGTCATGCAGGGTCTCGGGCATGGCCATGACCAGCATGTCGTCACCATGGCCATGGTTGCCCTGGTCGCGTATGTAGTCGTTAATTTCTTCCAGGTAGCTGTCCGCCGGTACGTTGGCTTCAAACAGCACAAAAGCATTGGCACTGCCTGGGCCGCGTGGGGCTTCGTGTTCAAAGTACACGCCGTCCGGTTGTACGCCGGGAAAGGTGGTGATCAGCGCACGGTAAACCGCGTCGGTGTTCCACTGGTTGATGGCCGAGTATTGGTTGCGCGTGCGCAGGCGAAGGTCTTCGTCCGACTCCTTGTCAGTGCCCGGCACGGTCATCCAGCCGTCCAGGTTGACCACGTTGACAATGCCCGGTACCGGCTCCGGCAAGATGGCGTAGTAACCCGGTGCGAGGTTGTAGCCGCTGCCCGGTTCGGCGGCGATGGCCGGAATCAGGATCTGGGTGAGACCGTCGGTAAAGGTGCCGGGCAGACTGGTCAACAGCTCGTACACATGGCCGTTAATGGCGCCGGACTGAACGCGTGTGCCGGCGGCCACTTCCAGCGTGCCGACTGGGCTGGAACGGGTGAACAGCAGATTGCCTTCGGTTTTGGTGGCGCCCATGGGTTCCACCTGAACTGCCCAGGCGAGCATTTCCAGATACTCACCTTCGGCGGTTTTGACGTAGGCGTTGGGCAGCGAGACTTCGACCATAAAGTCGATTAACCACATCACCGGTTCGGTCACGATGGCCGTCACCACCCGCCAGAATGGCGACCAGGCGCTGGTGTTGCTCAAGCGACTGCCCTGTTCGGCAATCTCACTTTCCCATGCAGCCTGTAGCTCTTCCTGCGTGGTCGGAATGCCGGCGTCAGCCAACGCCTGACGAAAATCTACATCGCTCAAAACGCCACCTCGATGCTGCCAAATTTAATGGTATCGGCCTCGATCAAATACTGGCCGTACCCGGGTTGAGTGATGCGCGCCGTACCCGGCACCAGACGTTCGTCCGCTTCCACCATCAGCTCCAGCTGCTGGATGCAGTCGCGCTGACGCAGGCTGTTGCGCTCGGCGATCAGCGTCACCAACAGGCCGCTTTCACGAATCATGTGAGCGATGTCCTGGGCAATGCTGGCGCGGTCCTCGATCTCCATGGGCTGGTTCGATGGATCGAACACCAGGTCATTGGCACTGATCAGCAAGTCGACGTATTCACTCATCCGGCGGCCATCTCCAGCATCTTGTCGAGTTCGTGTTGCGACAGCGGTTGGCTGGTGTGGATCTCAACCTTGCCAATCTGCGTGCCCTTGTTCTGCGTGGTGTTGTTCTGGAACGACTGCATCAAACCGCCGGCAGGCACCTCACTGGGACCGGCAGGCAGCAAGCTGGGAATGGCGCCGTTGATGGTCTGCTGCGCCTTGGTGGCCATGTTGGCCTGGTCAGCGGCCTGCATCGCCTCGGGAACGCCGGGCACTACCGCACCGTGTAGCGCTTCGGGCGCGCCTGGGCCTGTCGCGGCGCCCAGGGCTTCCGCAGTGCCCGGGGCGGTCGGCGTCGCAAAGCGGGTTTCGATATTGATGCCAGGAATCTGGTTCAGCAGCTCGATCAAGCCGTTGGCAGCGTCCCCCAACAGGTCGAACACCGACAGGTCACTCCAGGCGGTGGTGAACGCGCTCCAGGCTTCGCTGGCCAGCGTGCCGAATGAGGCAAGCCAGTTGCTCAGGACTTGGAATTGTTCATTGAGCCAGGTGAACGCGGCACTGTTGAGCAGCGCCGCCGTCCATTCATCCCAGTAGTAAATGGCCGCGACAATGACGGCGACCAGGGCAACGATACCGGTGACGACCAAGCCGATCGGGTTGGCGAGTAACGCGGCATTGACCAGCCAGATGATCCCTTGCCAAATCATCATGGCGGCACTGATGGTGCCCATGCCGATGGCCATAACGCCGAGCAGCGTGATGTAGAGGGCACCCCAAACGATGTTGGACATTACCGCCGCTTTGGTCAGTAGCCAGCCCATCCGGAAGATCTTCTGAATGACGATGAAACCGACCATTACCGTGCGAGCCATCCCCATGCCCAAAGTGAAGAGCGCGATGGCCGCTACCAGCGCAATGACGCTGAGCACGGTCATACCGATCACTTTGGTCAGGTGGGGGAACAGCTTGGTCCATTTCAGAACCTTCGCGCCGCCTTCGGTGAGCATCTTCAGCAGGGGCGTCAGCGCAGGGCCAATCAATTGGCCGAACGCGATTTTCAGCACTTCGATGGTGCTGGCGAATTGTGCCCAGGGATCAATCATGGCTTCGGCCATGGTCTGGGCTTGTTCCATGCCTTGCACCTGGCCCAGGGCGTTCAAACTGTCGGCCAGGCCATCGGTATCGGCCATCAGCAGCTTGATCATGCTCACGGCTTCGTCAGAGCCGAAGGCTGCTTTCAAGGCATCCGACTCGGCCACGTCCAAGGTGTCGCCGAACTTGCCTTTGATTTTTTCGAGGATCTGCAAAACGGGCAGCATCGCGCCCTGGGCGTCGGTGAATTTCAAACCGAGTTTGCCTTGGGCACCGCCAACACCGGCCAAAAAGGATTTGTACTGGGTACCGGCTTCGCCTCCGCTCATGGTGGCTTGCAGCGTGCCGAGGATCGCCATTTGTTCGTTCAGGCTGATGCCGGCGGCGGTGGCGTTGGCACCGACCGAGGTGAACGCGTCACTCATCCCCTGACCGGTGGTCTTGAACATTTTTACGGCGGTCGCCGTGACACCAGCTAGGTTCTCGACCCAATCGCCTTTGCCCATGGCGTCGGCCTGGTCTTTGAAGATGCCGTACATGGTGCCGACGTAGTTGGTGATGGTCGCCGCATCGGCCTTGGTGGCTTTGGCCAGCACGTTGGATGCGTTGGTAAAGGTGGCCAACTGAGTGCCGGTGAGCCCGGCAATGGCGCTCTGAATGTCGTAGGCGGAGCGGACAAAGGCCTGGGCGTTTTCGCCGTAATTGATGGCGAACTCCAGGGACTTCTGGTTGAGCAGGTCCAGGCTCTCGGCGGCGACGCCGAGTGACTTCACTTCGCCCAACGCCCGCTGCTGGTCAATCGCGGGGCCCATGGCGGCTTGCAACGCGTAGCCGGTGGCGACCAAACCGGCCGCCCCCACGCCCATCTGGGTCAGACCCTTTTGCGCACCGCTGGCCAGCTCGGTAAAACTGGCGTTCACCTTACCCAGGGGGCCGGTGATCATGTCGGTGAGCGCAACGATGAAATTGAGCTTGGCGCTGTTGTCAGCCATGAAACTCTCCGTTGACCAGGTGCTGGCCGATTACCCTTTGAACGCCCGGGAAATGCCGTTGGCGATGGCGATTTCCATACGGCTCCAATACTGATCGTCCAGCCATTTGGCCGTGCCCATGTTGTCCGTGGTCGGCTCTTCACCCGGTAGCCAGCGGTCGACCAGGGCCATCAGCTGGCCTAGGGCGTTTTCGTTTAAGCGCTCGGCGCGGGCGAGCGCTTTTTTACGTTGATCTCAATGTCCGGCGTGTATTCCTCCAACAGGGCACCGGCCAGTTGCAGGGTAATCACCGGATTGCCCAGCAGCGGGCGCAGGCTGGCCAACTGTTCCTGCTTGACGGTTTGGGTCAGCAGGTTGTTGGCCGGCGCGACCTTGTTGGTCGGCGTCAGGTGGTTGAAGTACTTGCTCACGTCCACCGGTTCCAAGGCGAAGGTAAATTCGTTGTCGCCGACTTCCAGGGTGATTTCGCGTCGTTCGCTCATTGCTCAGTTCCGTTTGTTTGAAGTGCTTAAAAGTGCGGTCAGACGCCGCTCCAGGTTCTCTTCCAGCTTGCTCAGCGCCTTATCCAGGTGCTCATTGCGCACGTACTCTTCGGCGATCTTGATGCGGAACTCCAGGTGTTCACGGCGGGCGAAACTGATTTGCCGGAACAGGTACACCTGGAAACCCAACACGCCGGTCACCAGCAAGTCAGTTAGCAGCAGCATCACGCTGACGCTGGCGGGTGAAAGGTCCATCGACGTCTCCAGTCATCAGGGCCGCTCATGCGAGCAGCTCGCTGTCTTAGCCAAACGTGCAATTGGTCAGGCTGTAATTGAGTGCCAGGTCATAGACGCCATTGGCGAGCTGGACCAGCAAAACCAAAATGCAGTTGAGCAAGGTGCTACGAACCAGCCACTTATCGACCTTGCTCATCCGAGCAGGCCTTCGATCTCGCTTGGGTCGAGATACGGCACACCGTTGATGCGAATAAAGTCCGGTGACGTGACGTCGAACGGCACTTTGTGCACGCTCTTTTCACCACCCTTCGGATCGATGTCGAGCAGGTTGGACACCTTCAGTTTCAAGCCGAAGGCCTCCACTCGCAGCTCCTCGCTAGGGGTCTTGGCAAAGAACACGCTGTCGAAGGGTTCAAGGGCTCGAAAGCTGCCTGCCTGACGGGCCGCGTCGATCAGCAAAGAGAAGTTGCCGCTGTCCAGCTCCATCTCGCCGCTGGCCGACACGTCGCCGTCCACATGGCCGTCCGGAACGCCGCCGGTTTGGGCGACGGCGGTGTTGTCGGTGATGTCCAGGCTGATTTTTTCGACGTGGATTTGCAGATCGCCAATGTTCACGTCGAAGTTTTTGCCGCCAATGCGCGCACCCATGGGTTACTCCTC
Organism: Pseudomonas sp. NFX15; assembly: GCF_049132105.1. Lineage (NCBI taxonomy): Bacteria > Pseudomonadati > Pseudomonadota > Gammaproteobacteria > Pseudomonadales > Pseudomonadaceae > Pseudomonas > Pseudomonas sp. NFX15. The sequence goes on along the minus strand of NZ_JAFMPV010000016.1, from coordinate 77,278 downwards.
CTCGCCGTTGGACAGGTCCAGGGCGATGTATGCCGTCAGGTCTTTCGGGCAGTTGTAAGGGGTGACCGTGAAGTAGATTTCCACGGCCGTTTTGCTCTTCCAGAAGATGGTCACGTCGCCGTCTTTGGGCGACTCGATGTCGCCGGGCTGTACCTGGCCATTCACCGTGACGGAACGCGCCATCTCACGCAGTGGGGTCATGAATGCCTGCGTGGCGGTGGCCATGCTGTTGGGCGTGTTGTTCAAGCGGCGATCCGCCACCCGCTGGATCAGCAGCACCTGGATGCGGCGCGAGGCCTTGTCGACGATGCGCAGGTACTCGATCACCTGAAAGTCGGAGCCCGGCGCGTCCAGCGTGTTTCCGTCGGCCCAGAACACACCCGGGTAATCCGGGTAGGTTTGCGATACAGAAAAACGGGCCTTGTCCAGCTCGGATCGCACGCTACCTGGCAACGGTTTGCCGGCGGCGTCGACGGGCACGGGCCCTAGGCCCTGCAATGGGCCGGAGGCAACCCGCATCGGGCTGTCGGCAACGCTGACGATGGCATTGGCCAGGCGACCGGCCAGGACGCCCTGGTCGTTGCCGTGCAACTGCGGCACGACCATGACCCGTTGAGCCGCCACACCGGCGGTGATAGCGCGCTGGGCTGTCAGGTAGGTCGACCAGTCTTCGGGGATACGCAGCGCCGGTGTTTCCCCTTCGGTGGTTTGAGCCGCCTTGGGGGACGTGCGTGTGCCTTTCGCAACGGTGTCCGGATCCTTCGACGCAGTGGCTGTTTTCAACGGTGGCGCCGGATCCGAAATGTCGATGCCCCGGGACGCCGCCATGAAGAACACGCGACGCCCGTATACGCTGGTGATTTCCGTCGCCTTGTCTTGCATCGCCGTCAGCTCGGCACCGGTGGTCACAGGCGTCGTAATGATCACGCCTTCGACCGAGATGCCAGCCTGCTGGGCCTGGTCCAGGGCCTCGGCCCAGTCACCACCCGTTTCAATTGGGGCGGCCATGCAGGCCCAACGGTCACCGCCATTGAGCTGCGCGGCGGCAATCTGGGTTTTCAAATCGGAGACATCGACGCCCAGCTCGACATCGAGGTCGCTCTGGGTGTTGAGCGCGACCAGCTTGCCGATGTTGGCGGATGCCGGACCGATGAACAGAAAATAACGCTCGATCTCCGTCACCGGGCCTTGGCCGAGGTTCAGGTTGTTGACGCTTACTTTGCCAAGAGCCATGGGAAGGGGCCTCTATCGCGGTGAATTAAGGATTTGTGGAATGAGGTAGGTCACCAGCTCATTGACCTCTTGCTGGCTGGCGATGCCGAAGAACTCACGGCCTGGGATATTGATGTCCCACCTGGTGGGGCCAGGGTCGTCGCCCTTGAGCAGACGGATCAGCAGGCCGGCCTGGTCGTAACTCAGGTTCGCTTCGATCCACGCCACACCGGGGCGCATAAAACGAGGTTTGCGGCGTTTTTTGTCCGGGTTCTGAATGGCGCGTTTGTAGCCCAATACCCGCAGGCGTTTGGCCTGAAAGCGGGTGGCCATGAGGGTGTTTTTGCCCTTCTGCCGGCTCAGTTGGTCGGCACCGCCACGCAGGGTCATGCCGGCGTTATGAACGCTGGCGATCATCGCGGTTTTGGCGTTGCCCCAACCCACTTCAGCGGCGTTGCCGACCAGGCGCCTGACGCCCATTCGCTTGGCCAGGCCGGTGAGCATGCGTTTCTTCTGCCCCTGCTTGCGAAACTTGCGGGGCTGGAATGGACTGTCGTGCAGGTCGCTCTGTTTGCGCACGCGTTGCCGCCATTGACTGCGCAGACGCAGGCCCACGCGGTTCATCAAGCGCGCTTGTAATTTGGGCGGCAGGCTGAGCATGGCCAGCTGGGACTGTACATCCAGCATGCCCTCGACGGTCAGGCTGATGGCTTGTTTACGCGCCATACACCACCTCACCACGCTCGGCAATCCACAGGTCAAACGGCACGAAGGCCCAGGTGGTGCCAAAGGCTTCAAACTCGCCATCCGGCGATTCGGACAGGTGCAACGGCTCGATAAATTCGACGGTGATTTCGACGTCCGCCAGGTCCGGGTCCATTTGCTCAATGTCAAAGGTCGGCGCCGGCAGTTCGTCCAGGTGGCGGTCAGGATCGTTGTTCACCAGCCAGGTGCCGAGCAAGGCCATCAGCCGCCCGGGATGATCAGCAAAACGCTCAAGCACAATGACAGCGCGATAACGCATGTCACCCATGTGCAAGCCGAGTTCTTCTGGCTTCCAAACCAGCGACAAGTTGACCTGTTCCGCCCAGCTTTCGAGCTGCTCGGGGACCACCACGCGATGGTCGATCAGGTACTTGGTCAGGGCGCGCAGTTTTTCCATCAGAGCAGTTCCGCGGTGACACGCCCACGGCCTTGCAGCACGCGCACGGACTGCTGGCTGTAGGACAGAAAAAGCTCATGTCGTTCTGGGGCTTCTTTGCCCAGGTTCTCGGCGCTCTCGCGGCGGTTGACGGTGGCGAACTGCTGGAGCAAAAAGGATTTAGCGCGGCAGTACGCGGCACGCCGGTAGCTGGCCAGGTAGAAGGTTTCCAACTCCATGCCGGAGCCTTCCAGGGACTTGTAACCCATGTCCTGCCATTCGGATTTACGCTTGGCTAGGTCCAGGTTGACTTCACCCATGGCGAGCGTCAGCCCCTCGACCATCATCTCCGGCAGGTATTCCGCCGGCAGTCGGTAGGAGGCCTGGAATTCGGCCAGCTCAAGGTCCGGCCAGAATCCGTCGTTGGGTATTGTGCAGTCCACCAAGGTGGTCGGCTTGCCGCCAAAACTCATGTGCTGACCTCCTCGGTGGGCTGTTACGGAATAGACGCGGGGGTGACTGCGTTAGGCGGTTGGCACAGGGCCTTCACCTCGGCAGGCCCCCGCTTGGGGGGGTTAGTCGTTTATTCGGTACCGGATTTGTCGCCGTCGGCTTCCTGCTTGCGCAGGGCCTTGCTGGCTTCATCCATGCGCGTCTTCACACCGATTTCGGGGTAAAGCTCATTGGCCCGGTAAAAGTGCGCGCAGGCTTTGGCCCAGCGCTTGTCTTCCATGGCGAGGATGCCCAGCAGCTTGTGGTAGCGCGCCGGGATCTTCTCGAACAGCTCCCACGAAGCGGCCGGTGGCGGCAGCTCGCGTGGGTCGCCACCACGGGGATCGCGGTGGCCTGGCCACTGACCGTCCACACGCGACAACAACTGCGAGAGGTACGGTTCCGGGTTGCGCTGGGCTTTGTGCTGCGCCTCGGCCCACTCGACCATCGTGTCACCCACAAAGGTGGGAATGTCACGGCGGAAGCGCTCTGGCATCGCCTGGCCCTGCTCGATGGCAAAGTCGGCCAGCTCCAGGGCTTGCTCAAACTGTTCGGTGTCGAACAGCCAGACCAGGACCTGCATCAGCACCAGGTTCGGGTGGTTCAGGCCGGACTCGCGATAGCGCTGCACGTACACCAGGTACTTGGGCAACAGCTCGTCGCGCTTCAAACGCTGGCGAGCCTCCAGTGAGTTCAGCTCGGACAGTCGGCCGCAATCCTCGGCCAATGCGGCGTTCATTAAGGCCAGGTGTTTTTGCGCGTTGGCCGGTCCCGCCAAAGCCGTGGCTGAGGTGTAGGGTTTTGAGTCGGGGGTCGGCCCCTGCTCAAGCAGGCGCTTTTTGTGATTGAGGGCGAGGCTCATAGCTCAGGAGTTTCCGGTGGCAGGGTGACCGTGACGAACTCCACGTTGGCCGCTTCGATGCCGGCAAACTTGCCCAGTTGCTCGACCACATAGCCCTCATTGCGCGCGTTGTAGTCTTCAACCTGCGAGCGTTTCGGGTTCTGGACGATCTGGCGGCGCCAGCTGCTGTCCTGGAAATAAATCGACAGGTTGTCCCAACTGGTGACCACCACGCCTTTGCTCGGAAAGTGCGGACAGGTGTACGACGGCAGACCACCGTAAGTGGCGACCACCTGGGCCATCTCGATGCGCTCTTTTTCGGTCGGCTTGTCGCCTTGAGCGGCATACAGCTTGCCCTTGTCGTAGGCCAGCAGGTCGCGACCGATAATGGCAACCAGGTCGCCACCGTCGCGGAACTCTTCGTCGATCATCAGCGAGACATCGAAGACCAGGGCGTCCAAGTTGGCGTAGTCACCACCGACACCGATCTGGATTTTTCCAACGGTCGCACCTTCGACCAGGATCTGTTGCGGCGCTTGCTCGCGAACGATCTGCATCCAGCCTTTGTTGACGTCCTGCAATAAAGGATTGGCGGCGCGGTCGGTGTTGGGGGCCACGCTGGTGCCGTTCCAGCCGATCATGATGCGGTCGAGGCCAATCTGCTTTTGCACGGCAGCGGCGTACTTCTGCGCAAAGTCGGGGAACTTGGACCAAGCGTCGATGGTGGCGTATTTCAACGCCACGTCGCTTTGGGTATCGAACAGCTCGTACCCGAGGCCATCGAGTCCCAGCACGTCACGGGCGACCCGGTCACTGGTGGCCGTATTGATACGGCCGGTGACGGTGCCGTTGACGCCGATCATGACCTTTTCGCCCTTGATCTCGGTCACTGCCAGCACGTTGATGCGTTGCAGGAAAGCCGAACTCAGGGTGATTTTTTCATTCAGCGTCTGCGCATGGGTCGGCTCGACGTTGAATTCTTCATGGACTGAGGCGACGGCATAAGTCGATGCAATCGCCAAAGCCAGGGTGCTGAATTTCAAGCGGGCAGCGTTACTCAGATTCATCAGTAAACGGCCTCTGGCTGGTCAGTCACGGCGCTGGCGGTCTGGGGCAGATCCTGCCGCTTGCCGTGATTGAGCGCGGTGTTGAATTTTTCGGTGAGCGAGTCCAACGAGCCTTTCAAGGTGTTGAACTGCTCGACGGTGATGCCCGTGAGCTGATCGCCGGTCTTCTCGGTGGTGAGCGCGGTGTCTGGCTCGTTCGGCTTCTGCGTGGCAAAGGTGGCGGCGCTCGTTTCCAGGCTGGTGGCCACGGTGCCAAGTTTGTCCACCGCTGCGGCAAAGGCCTGCACGGTTGTTTGATCCATGGGGGTATTCTCTTCTGTGGGGTGTGCGGGGGCTTCTAAACCGCCTTTGCCCAGGATGGCGGCGAACGCACGGGCGAAGAACGACAGGGCCACAGCCTCATCGCTGTTGCCCGTGGTCAGGTCGTCCAGGGGTTCCAGGTTGGCAAAGTGGTTGCCGGCCTCGGCTCGACGACAAAAGTGCAATGCCTCGGTACCGAGGCTGGCCGGGTCATCGGTCACCGCCATGCCGCGCAGATAGGGTTTGCCGGTGTCGGCGAAGTTCGGCTGAATCTCCACGCTAGTGAACAGCTTCTGGCCGTCTTTGTTCAGGCTCAACAAACGGTCGTTGGGCTGGAGCCTGGCAAACAGGGCGACTTTGCCGCCGCTGATATCTTCGGCTTTCACCTCGGCGACAGTGCCCAGGCTGCCAAAGTAGCGAATGTGTTCGTACCAGATGGTCGCGGTGTAGGTGGCCGGATCGTAAGCGCTGGCCATGTCGCGCAGGTCCTGGGCTTCGATGGTTCGGCCATCAACGGTTTTGCCGCTGGTGGCGACACGTTTCCAATCAGAAACAAGGGTGCGAGGCATGAAGTAAAGTCGCTCGATTCGGTGCAGTGGCCGCCACGATAGGCAGCTAGGCCAGCCCGAACAAACGGTTCCATTGCGCGAAAATCCTAGATTCAGGAAATAGGATTGAGCAGGAATTTAAGGGCGGGTTTGTAGAGTAGGAGCTGCATAAACTGCGGCTCATGCCCTACTTACCCGAAGTCAAAGATGCGGCCCGAAAGCTCTATTTGCGCCGTTACAAACCCCGCGAGATACAGGCGCAACTCAAGCTGCCTAACATCCGGATTGTGTACTACTGGATCGCCAAGGGCAGTTGGGACGAGCTGCTGACGGACGAAGAACCACTGACGGCGGTCAGCCGGCGCATCACCCTGATTCTGGAGAAAGTCGAGACGCTGGGAAAATCCGAACTGGACGAACTCGACCGGCTGCTCAGCGTGCGCGAGCGCTTGCAAAAACAGGCAGTCAAACCGGTCCCCGGCTCTTCGGATCTGCACGCCGCCGCCGGCGCCGATGGCGAACGGCGAGCGCCTGGGGATAAGTCCCGCCGAGGCGACGCTGACAGCCAGGGAAAGAAGAAACCCAAAACGATAAAGAACGACATCAGCCACCTGACCGAGGTGGACTTTCTCGACAAATTCACCAGCAAGCTGTTCGGCTATCAGAAAGAGTTGTTCGAAGCCAAACAGAACCCTCTGACGCGACGCGTCCGCAACGTGCTGAAGGCGCGCCAGACCGGCTTGACCTACTACTTTGCCGGCGAAGCATTCATGGATGCGGTGCTGACCGGTGACAACCAGATGTTCCTGTCCGCCAGCCGTGCCCAGTCCGAGATTTTCCGCAACTACATCATCAAGTTTGCCCGCGAGTGGTTTGGTCTGGAGCTGACCGGTAACCCGATCATCCTCAGCAACGGCGCCGAGCTGCGCTTTCTCAGCACCAACAGCAGCACCGCCCAAGGTCACCACGGCCATGTCTACGTCGACGAATATTTCTGGATTCGTGACTTCGAAAAACTCAACACGCTGTCGGGGGCCATGGCCACCCACAAGAAGTGGCGTAAAACTTACTTTTCCACGCCCAGCGCGGTTAGCCATCAGGCGTATCCGTTCTGGACCGGCGACGCCTTCAAGCGTGGCAAACACAAGAAGGCCAGCCTGCCGTTCCCCAGCGAAGCCGAGTTGCGCCAGGGCGCGCTGTGTCCGGATGGCCAGTGGCGCAAAATCATCACCATCCACGATGCCATTGCCGGCGGCTGCGATCTGTTCGACCTGGAGCAGTTGCAGCTGGAAAACTCCGACGACCAGTTCGATCAGCTCTACCTGTGCAAATTTATCGACAGCACGCAGAGTGCCTTTGCCCTGGCGGATCTGGAGCGCTGTTATTCGGATCGCTTGCTGTGGACCGACTACGACGCGGACCCAAAGGCGCTACGGCCATTCGCCAACAGCCCGGTGTGGGTCGGCTACGACCCCAGCCGCACCCGCGACGACGCCACCTGCGTGGTGGTCGCTCCGCCCCTGGAGCAAGGCGGCAAGTTCCGGATCCTGGAGAAGTACTCCTGGCGCGGGCACTCGTTCACCTACCAGGCGTCGCAGGTCAAGAAAATCACCGAGCGTTTCAACGTCCAGCACATCGGCATCGACATCACCGGCGTGGGCTACGGCGTGTTCGACCTGGTGCGCGATTTCTTCCCACGGGTAACGCCGATCCATTACAGCCTGGAAACCAAAAACACCCTGGTCCTCAAAGCCCAGGACACCATTCAAGGGCGGCGGATCGAATGGGACGCCGACTGGAACGATATCGCCTCGGCCTTCCTGACGATCAAGCGCGGCGCCACCAACAGCGGCCAGATCACCTACAGCGCCTCGCGCACCGACGCCACCGGGCATGCCGACATCGCCTGGGCCGTGATGCACGCACTGGCCAACGAACCTCTCAACGTCAATAAAAAGCGGCGCAGCCGCTGGTCAACTCTAGAAGGCAGCCATGAACGAACTCGAACAGCCCAATCCCCAGCCTCACAAAGTGCAGGCGTTCAGCTTCGGCGCGCCAGAGTCGGTGCTGACCAACAACGTCGGCGAATACCTGGGCGTGTTCTCGACCAGCGACGGACGGATGTACGTGCCGCCCGTATCGCGCACCGGGTTGGCCAAGATGCTGCGGGCCAATGCCCACCACGGCACCATCCCGCGCTTCAAGCGCAACATGCTGCTGCGTGACTTCATCCCCTCGGCCGGGTGCAGCCGGCAGACCATGGGGCGCGCAGGATTGGACTTCATGGTGTTTGGCGATGCGTTTTTCCTGCGCATCCGCAACGTCATCGGCCAGGTGATTGAGTTGCAGCACTTACCGGCGATCAACATGCGCCGCAAGGTTGGGGGCGGATTCATGATGTTGCTGCCCAACGCCAAAGAGTTGCACTTTGAAGAGGAGGAAGTGGAACACGTCATGGATTACGACGTAGAGCAGAATATTTATGGTGTGCCCGACTACCTGGGCGGCATGCATGCTTTGCTCTTGAACGAATCGGCTACCTTGTTCCGTCGTCGCTATTACAACAACGGTGCCCATGCGGGATTTATCTTTTATACGAACGACCCTGACTTGTCCGAAGAGGACGAGGCAAACTTAAAGTCCCAGATTCAAAGTGCCAAGGGTGTGGGTAACTTTCGCTCGATGTTTGTAAATATCCCCGGCGGCGCGGAAAAAGCCATTCAGATTATTCCGATTGGGGATGTGGCCACTAAAGACGAGTTCGAGCGGATCAAGAACATCACGCGCAATGACGTGATTGCTGCTTGGCGAATGCACCCGGCCTTGGCGGGTGTAATACCGGAAAACGCGGGAGGATTTGGGGATATAGAAAAGATCGACAAGGTTTACACAAACAACGAAATACGGCCGATTTGCCAACTCTTTCTCCAAGTCAATGAGTGTTTGAGGGCTGACCGTCATATTGCCTGGGCTGAACCCGCGCCTGTGACCTGATTCACCACAGTTAGTATCTGAAGAGTTACACAACAACCAGATGTTGTATGGCAAAATAGCCCTCTGTGAATACGGTGGGTGGGCTATGCGAATTTACTGTAAGGAATGTGGCGGGAAAGGTCGGATTGCTTCACGTGAAGAGTTGTCGCTGGAATTTGCCAGGCTCTATTGCCAGTGCCTGTCTGCCAGTTGTGGCCACACCTGGGTGGCCACGCTGACGTTCTCCCACACGTTGAGCCCTTCAGCGCAAGTCGCAGACCGTCTTATCTTCGACCGGTTACGTGCGATGCCCAGGGCTGAGCAGCGAGACTTGTTCGATCAGTTGGGAGCACTTGCGAGTTGATCTATTACACCGGCCAGCTCCTGGGAGCATTCGCAAAGCCTTTCTCCAGACCATTGAAGAATTGACAACACACCATCCATTTCTTTCGTTTGCAATGGACCTGCGGTAACGGCTACACCGATGCAGCTTAGTACCCTGTCAATGTCTTCTACCATGTCTCTCGCGGTAATTAGACTTTTTGTTTTTGCATCCATTTACGTCATTCCACTTGGTTGGATTGTCCAACGGTGCGAGCGTTTTATAGCGCCAAAGTACTGACGTCAAGTTAAGCGACTTATCGTTTCTGATGTGAGATATTTTTACTTTTTATATGAAATTTCGTGCGGCACAATTTGTGCGAACTTTAAAGAGCCAATACTTATTGAGGCGGTGCAAGTCACACTTTTTGATCTGAGCTTGCCGCAATGGAATGTGATTATATTTTTTGTAACGCAGCAGAAACATCAAAGGCGCCGAAGCGCCTTTGAGGATATCGCACTAATAGGATAGTGCGACAACTCTTAGTTACTCAGCTGTTTATTTATGTCCACGACCCCGTAGCGACGATGTCCATTAAGATTCTCATAGGCTGCCACCAGGAAACCCCGAGGCAATGGAATCTGGACCCAACCCGATCCGGTGTTGTGGTGAAGCAACTGGGTGGCTTCGACCAGAAAAAAGTCAGCGGGCAATTCCAATTGCTCACGACCGGAACGGGCTTGCTCGTCGCTGATAGCAATAATCCGACCGTCGATCAGCATGGGTCATTCTCCAAGACGATCTCACAGGCGTTGAAATTGACGCAGGACTTGTACCGCTTGAAGTTGGTTTGTTCAGACATGGTGCTCTCCCAGTGGGGTATTCCGTGTATAGGGCTTGGCGAGTAGGTCAGCGATGACAACGGCGTCTTGGTCACTCAGGTCGCCCATGCTTTGGGCCAGACAGACCATGCTTTCCAAGCGTTGACGAGCGTCCGGGGTTTTGTGGACCAGGTACCCTATTAGGGCAGTGCCGATCACGGCGGTGGCTAGTAGAGGCCGAGGTGGTTTGAAGGGCTTTCCCGGCTGGTCAGGCTCGGTGGTATCCTTCAGGCCGCTGCTGCTTGGGTGCTGTGCTTGCATGGTGTTGCTCCTCTAGTGGTGGTTGGTGTCGGGGAGGTGCGAACTCCTCGACACCGTCTCTCTCACGCTTGCCGCAATCGGCTCGCCGTGAATACGGGGCGCTGCTCACAGCGCACCTCAAACAGTCCCAAGTCATGACCGTCTACGTCCTGCATGTGCACGACAGTGATGAACGTCGGGGCGTCTTTCGGGTGATCCCTCCAATGTGCGGCGGCCGCCAGCTCGGCCAGGTCCTCGGCAGTCCGCTGTTCCACGTAATCGGACGGCAGCGGTAATTGGCCGGGCAGCGTGTTCGCGCGGTAGCGAATAATCATGGGCGCTTTTCCCCTCAGGCCTTGCGCACCAGGTGCACCACGAAATCAGACGGAATTCCCGCGTGAATGCCCCGTGCTTTCAGCTGCATTACGGCCTGGATCTGAAACTGGGTGCAGTCGTCAGCCAGAAACTGCTTGTCACCGGCCATGGCCCTATCTGCGATCTGATTGACAAAGAACGGGGTGGTGCAGTGCTCGCCGACCATAATTGGCGCCTCGATCCCTTGACTTTTCAGTTCGGCTTGGATGGCGCGCAGGCGGGTGGTTTTGCCAGTGCATTGGTCGCCGGTGATGACTTGTACTTGCATGTTGTCGCTCCTTTTTTGCTGGTTGCATCAGGCTCCGCGCCTGAAAAAAAGCCGCGTGTGCCCGGGTGTACCCCGGAACATCCGGAACGGCTAAAAGTTGAAGGCCGCTAGCCCACGGTTTACGGGGCTTTCAGGTCGATAGGTACTTGGAAGCGCGAGCCGGAACATGGCAGAACGGGATTTTCTAAAGGTTCGCTGTAGGCCTTTATTTACAAGGGCTGGCGAGGTGTTCCAGCAAATGCCGTTGGTGGAACACTTGCAGAACAGAGAACGGAAAGATGTTCCGGCGTGATCCAGCCTGTTCCGGTCAAGGGTGATGGGGGGTTGTTGTTTATCTATCTGTTTTATATAGATATTTTTCTTAAAGATATTAATGTTCCAGATGTTCCACCCATTCAGCGGCAACACACGCATTACCTCAAAAACACCCGATTGCCCCTGTACACGCTGTTTTATCCCCAAGACGTTCATCAGGATTTACTCCCCTTCCGGAACAACCAGCAGTTGAGCGAGCGCTTCTCGATGACCGAGCGGACTTTGCGAGTCTCGACAAACGTGTGTGAGGTGCTGAGGGGCAGTGCGCGATGCAGCTGCGTCGCGTGAATGACTTCCTGGCCAGCGAGACGGCAGGCGTTATGGAAGTGCTCAATATTGATGGCGATCAGATCTTTGTCAGCGCTGTGGTTGAGAGTTTCCTGAGTGACTTCGCGATTGCCCGCGTCATCGCTGATCGAAACCACTCTTTCGTTGAGGTAGTGATAGATCTGCCAGAAGCGCCCGGCTGTTGGGTTTTCGGTGCTGACACGCTGCTGCCGATCGATGGCGCGGCGCTCGATGTGCTTGATGACTTGCTCCAGGTTGTCGTCGCTCCAGTCCGGAAACAGTGCTTGGGTGGCTTTTGCGGCTGCCATCATCTGCGCATGACAAAGTACGATCCGTTGGTGCTGAAGAACAGGGTTTGCTTGAAGACGTTGCTCGTATTCCGGAAACGCATCGAAGTAGCGCTGGAGCCAGGCTGACTCCTGCCCGATGCAGTGCCCCAGGTAACCGGCCAATTGCTCCACGGGTAGGCCATTCAAACGAATGGCCAGCACCTTCAAGGCAGGGGTGTGGTGCGCCCTGGTCGCATGGAAATGACTGATGCGGGTCAAGATCGCCTCGGAGCCTTCAACGCTGGCGTTCTGAGCCATGCACAGTGCTGCCAGGAAAATCAGGCTGTCGGTGTCGTTGCTCGAGGACTTCACGCCCACCGTTCGCAGTGTGGCGTTGTGGTCAAACAGCGCTTTCCACTTTTCCCAGTTGTATTGACTGACTACCGTGCGGCCCTGGGCGTCGACGGTCTGGCTGTCAGATTCAATAAGCACCACAGGAAGATTGCTTACCTGAGACAGTGCACGGGTCAGGCCAATCGCGCTTGCGCCTTCGCTGTTGGGCTTGATGCCTTCGAAGTTGGAGCGACCGAGTAAACGCCACAGAAAACGCAGCAAGCTGGACTTACCGGCGCCGGCGTCACCGGTCAGCTCTAGAAACGGCCAGGACTCTTGTTTGCTGCGGATCTGCTGCACGAACAGCGTGGCTGTCCACCACGACAACGCTGCGAGTCCATTCAGGTGATGCACTGCAAAGAAGTCGGAAAACCAGCTTGGATCGAAGCCAGAACCGCGGACGATCGTCAGGCTATTGAGCGAGGTTTTCAGCCCTGTTTTCCCGACTTCAAGGTAGCCGTGGTCGTTGGCCAGGTACTCACGTCCCTTGTGGTAACCGAACTTCTGGAAGCAGTAAGTCTTGCTCGATGCGTCATAGCCGACAAAAGGCAGTGATCGGACGGTCAGGGCGTTGTCCAGCCATTTGCTGCGCAGCATGGCCAGCACCTTTTCCCCACCTTCAAAGTTGCCGCCAGGTGTGCGCTCCAGCAGCGATTTGGCGAAGCTTCGCGGATCGCCGATTGAGTTCGGCGCCAAGGGCTCCTTGCAGTTTTGCGCCGCGTTGGGGAAGTTGAATTGGAAGAAGAACTGCTGGTCACCGCTGATCGCATCACGTTGGATGTATTCAAAGCGCGGCACGCAGTTGGCCACTTGCTTGATGTCGCAGTATTTGTAGAAAAGCTGCTCGCGAGCGACCGCTGCTTCGTCTTCCTGTGTTTTGTTCAGCTCATCGGAATTCACCTTGGCGGAATATAGGCGTTCGCCGAAGTCCAGCAGGAAGAAATTGAGCGGCTTCTTTTTGTGTAACAGGTAGGCCTTTTTCGCAGGGCTCTCGGCGATGAAGATTCGCCCCTGGTAGTTGGCCTCCTGCATGAATTCATCATTAAGTTGCCCGTCGCGGTACACGTCGTCCCAATCGCGGTCGATACCAGCAAGGGCCACCCATGCCAGTTCATCGCGGGCAAGCAATTGGCTGCGGTACTTCGGAATAACTGAGTGGCCGGCCTTATCGTCGTCCAAGGCGATGATCCAGCGTACTTTCATGCCCTTGTGCGCCTCTACGAGGTCCCAGGGGAAGTTGTTGGCTGAGATGGACGCCATTGCCTTGTAGCCAGCCAGGATCAAAGCAATTGCGTGGAAGATGCCCTCTACAACGTAGACCGTGTCACCTTGCTCGATGGACATACCAGGCGGAACCCAAGCGCCACCCTTGTATGACATTTTGTACTTGATGCCGGCTTTGTCCCCGCCATTGGCCGTGACCATCGTCGCGTCAATGATTCGTTCCCAGTAGCCATCGCAGAGTGGGAAACGAACGGTGTCCGCCCATTGGCCATCCTTCATTTTGCGTCGGCTCTGCTCGTACCAGCCTTTCATCTTGCTGATATCGAAACCGCGATTGCGCTGTAGGTAGGCATCAGCAGTGGCGTTCGGGTCGACCTCGGTACGCGGAAACCGCTCACTGAGGTTTTCGAACAGGTGGCTGTAGCGCTCCCGAGTCTTTTCCTCAAACTGACACTGGTTCAGACGATTGCATTTGAGCTGATACGGCTGTTTGCGGGCGATGTACAGCGTGCGTTCGCTACAGCCTGGGCAGACTCCCTTTTGAAAGTAGGTGCTGCCAATGTCTTTAAAATCAAGTTCGTGGTCATGCTCCAGGGCGGAGACCACTTCTAGGCGGTAAATATCTTCGAATTGCATTTGCCGGCCCTCAGCGCTGGGAGACGCGTTCGGCTTGCTCGGCCGCTTCTATGGCCAGCGCAACCATGTTTACCAGCAGTGCTTCTTTCGAACCTTCAGTTTTTGCTCGTACCAGGATTCGCCCACGCTCGATGTCATTACGGATCGCTCGTTCTGACTGGCCGGACCGGCGTGCCAGCTCGCGAACGGTTGTGTAGGGCGTGTCTATGGTGATCTGCATTTGCTAAGCTCCGTGTGTATATATGCCGAATAAAGTGGCATATGCACATATTGTGATGTGCATACGCACATGTCAAGAGGAGGGTGCTCGTTGGAATTAGGTCAAAAACTCAAGGAAGTGCGGCTGACTGAGCGTCTGACTCAGGCGGAAATCTGTGAGATCGCGGGAATCAAACTCGAAACATGGAAGGGATATGAGTACGGGCGGCGGGCGTCTGTCAGCTCCGTGGAGCTGTTGAAGATCACTAAACACCCTCGATTTAAACGCTATGCGCTGTGGTTGGTAACGGATGAAGTCGCGCCCGAGGTTGGTCAGATAAGCCCGGTTATTGCCATATGAGGCTCGCTGAAAAAACACGATCCAGTGAAAGTCCAAAAGACTCTGGAGGCAGGGCAGAGTTGGCCTGTGTAAGCCTATGGCCATAAAGAAACTGGAGGATGGCCGCTACGAAGTGGATTGTCGTCCCGACGGACGATACGGCGTTCGTACGCGCAAAATATTCCCAACCAAAAATGAAGCGCAGAAATACCACAATCGAGTGATGGGGGAAGGAGCTACAGGGGCGTTCGAGAAGGCACCCAAGCACGATACGCGCAAGCTATTGGATCTTGCTGAGCGTTGGTATGTGGTGCATGGGCAGACGCTTAAAACTGGTGAGCAGCGTTTGGCGTTACTGCGAAACATGATCGAACGGATGGGTAATCCGAGGGTTGCCACGTTCAGTGCCGCGGACTTTGCCCAGTATCGAGCTGAGCGCGCAGAAGGAAAGCACTCGCGGAAAAAACCAGGAAGAGGTTTTACAGAGGAAGGTAAGGACACCAAGCCAATTAGCGCCAATATGTTGAATCACGAGCTGGCGTATTTACGGGCCGTTTTCAATGAGCTGGGGCGTTTGGGCGAGTGGGACAGTGATAACCCACTGGCCAACGTCCGGAAGCTCAAGTTCGACGAAACCGAGATGGTGTATCTGTTGGCCGAACAGATCAAGGAACTGTTAGAGGATCTCTCCAGACGCGATTCTGACGCTGGCTTGATTGCTCAGGTGTGTTTGGCTACTGGTGCCAGGTGGGGTGAAGCCGAAGGTTTGCAGGCTCGCCAGGTCCGCCATGGGTTGGTCCACTACAGCAAGACAAAGTCGAGCAAAAATCGCTCAGTGCCGATCGCAGAGGGCCTTGAGAAGCGGCTCAAAGGAAAATTGCCATTCACCCCCGCATACAACACATTTCGCCGGTCAGTTGAAGCCGTTGGTATTGAGCTACCCGAAGGACAGATGACCCATGTTTTAAGGCATACATTTGCCAGCCATTACATGATGAATGGTGGAGATATTCTGACGCTACAACGGGTGCTAGGCCATGCGACGCTGGCTATGACACAAAAATATGCGCACTTCAGTCCAGGGCATATGGCTGAAGTTGTTCATTTGAATCCAATGATGAAGTTCTTAAGCAGGGATGGAGGTGCAGCATGAGTGGAAGCGGAGTTTTAAAAGAGGCCTTGTTGTTGAGCGAGGTGATACTTTCGGATTTGGAAATGAGTGCCATTCCTCTAACCAATATTGCAATGAAGGTCAGTAGGCTTGCACGGTTGGTTGGTGATTTCGATCAGCAACAAATCATGGTGTATGAGGCGAGTGGGTATCCATCGGGGCCTGAGGGGATTAAAGCTGATGTTTGGCGACTAGCTGAGTTGGCGGGCAGGGTTAATATAGTGAAAGAAGGAGAAGGAGAAAAGGAAGTAAAAACTGAGCGCGCTAATACTGAGTCAATCGAGCAAATAGAGATTGAGATGGCCGGTGCTAGGGAACGTATGGCTGCCGCAGCAGATGGTAGTATATCTGTAAGCTCAGCTAACCCCTACCAAACGGTACAAACGCCTACCGGAAACGCTGCTGAACGCAAAAATATTCTTACATTCCTAAGTCAGAAATCTAGTCTGCTATCTCGCCGAAGATCTTATATACACAATTACGTCTGCGGTGTTTACTTTGAGCTTAAGTTCTCATCGGTGCCGAGTGATATCTTCGATAGGACCAGGGCAAAGGTTGACAAGAAAATCGGAGAAATTGTCCCCGGTGCTGTTAAGAAGTTTACGTCTGTATATGAAAATCTTCTTTCTGAAAATGATGAAGATTGGTCGAATGCGGTGCATAGCTGTAGACGTATTTTGCAAGAAACAGCAGATGGTGTTTATCCAGCTCGAGAAGATAAGGTTGTTGATGTTGGAAATGGTAAAACCAAGGCTATAAAACTTGGAGTCGAAAATTACGTCAATAGATTAATTGCATATGTAGAAGAGAACTCTGATTCATCTCGTTTCAGCGAGATTGTTGGGTCGCATATGAAATACCTAGGGGAGCGTTTGGATGCGATCTTTCAAGCTGCTCAGAAAGGCTCTCACAACGTCATATCGTCTCAGGATGAAGCTGACAGGTACGTGATTTATACCTATCTGGTCATCGGCGATATTCTCCAACTGAAGGCTGATGTGGAGCGTAGTGAGGCCAAGTCTGAGGGTGAGGCTTCGTGAGTGTGGACGGGTTGTGGACGGTTTCAGCTTTTTGAAGAATCGCTTGAGCGATTGAGCTGCCCCCTAAAACGACAAAAGCCGCGCAATGCGCGGCTTTGAAGATGGTGGGCCCACACGGACTTGAACCGTGGACCAAAGGATTATGAGTCCTCTGCTCTAACCAACTGAGCTATAGGCCCTCAGTAGGTCGCGGATTATAACGACGGTTTTGCGACTGTGCTATCCGAAAAAGCCTTTACGGTTGTACGAAGAAACGTCGCGGCGAATTCGTCCGGGGGCAGGGGCAGGCTGACGATGTAGCCCTGGATTTGTTCACAGCCTTCATACGCGAGGAATTGCTGCTGCGCCTGGGTCTCGACGCCTTCGGCAATCACGGTGAATTGCATGCTGCGGCCAAGGGCGATGATGGCGCGCACGATCGCGGCGTCGTGGGGGTCGTCGGGCAGGCCGCGGACGAAAGACTGGTCGATCTTGAGGATGTCCAGCGGCAGGCGTTTGAGGTAGCTCAGGGACGAGTAGCCGGTGCCGAAGTCGTCGATGGCCAGCTGCACACCCAGGTGCTTGAGCTGATGCAGCACAGCCAAAGCTTCTTCGGCCTGGCTCATGATGAAGTTTTCGGTGATTTCCAGTTGCAGGAAGCCGGGGTTGAGGCCGTTGTCGTTGAGCAATTGTTCGATACGGCCCAGCAGGTTGGGCTGGCGCAATTGGGCACCGGCCAGGTTGACCGACAGTGGGCCGAGTACTTCGTACAATTTGTGCCATTCGGCCAATTGCCGGCAGGCGGTTTCCAGCACCCAGTCGCCGATTTGCAGGATCATGCCGTTTTCTTCGGCCAACGGAATGAAGTGTTCCCGCGGCACGTCGCCAAAGGTCGGGTGGTGCCAGCGAATCAGGGCTTCGGCGCCGACGAGGCTGTAGTCCTCGAGGCTGATCTTCGGTTGGTAGCACAGGTGCAATTCGTTGCGCTCGATGGCGCGGCGCAGTTCGTGCTCCAGCGCCACGCGCTCGCTGGCCTGGGCCGTGAGGTCGCGGGTGTAGCTTTCGACGCGGTTGCGTCCCTTGGCTTTGGAGCGGTACATCGCGGCATCGGCGTTCTTGATCAGGGTGGCGACGTCGCAACCATCCTTGGGGTAGAGGCTGGTGCCGATGCTGGCGCTGATGAAAAACTCGTGTTCGCCGGCCTGAAACGGCGCGCCGAAACAATTGAGCAGCTTGGTGGCGATGTGGTCGGCATCGCTCGGTTGTTGCAGGCCCGGCAGCAGGATGATGAATTCATCCCCGCCAAGTCGTGCCACGGTGTCGATGTCCCGCAGTTGCTCCTTGAGGCGCACGGCGATGCCCTTTAACAACAAGTCGCCGACCGGGTGACCGAGGCTGTCATTGATGTGTTTGAAACGGTCTAGGTCGAGGAAAAGCACCGCGCCCTGGCCGCCGTTTTCCTGTTGGTTGTTGAGTGCCGTCAGCAAGCGGCTTTCGAACAGTGTGCGGTTAGGCAGTCCTGTCAGCGGGTCGTGGTGCGCCTGGTAGTCGAGTTTGGCCTGGGCATGCTTGAGGCTGGAAATGTCGGCGAACACCGCGACAAAGTGGGTAATGAATTTATCGCGGTTGCGCACGGCACTGATGGTCAGCCAGCTCGGGTATAGCTCGCCATTCTTGCGCCGGTTGGAAATCTCGCCTTGCCAGTGACCCTCGGCCGTCAATTGATGCCACATGGCGGCATAGAACGCGCTGTCATGCAGGCCCGAGGCGAGCAAGCGCGGCGTATGGCCCAGGGCTTCGCTTTCGCTGTAGCCGGTGATTTCGGTGAACGCCCGGTTGACCGCGCTGATGTGCTGTTGTGTATCGGTGATCAATACGCCTTCGGCGGTGCTTTCGAACACGGTAGCGGCCTGTTGCAGTTTTTCCTGCATCAAGTGCCGCTCGGTGATATCGCGGGCGATGGTCAGCATGCAGTCTTCATCGCCAATCGGCAGCGGACGGCTGGACACTTCACAGAGGCGGATCTGCCCGTCGCTGCGGCGAATATGGCAACTGAAGTCGCGGACGAAGCCGTCGCGGTGCAGCAGGTCGAGCATTTGCTTGCGTTCGTTGAGGTTGACCCAAATGCCGAGGTCCAGCGCCGAGCGATCCACCGACATCGCGCTGTTGAACCCGGTGATGCGGCTGAAACCCTCATTGACTTCCAGCAGCAAGCCATCACTCTGCCGCGACAACAGCAAGCCGTCAGGGGAGGCGTGGAAGGCCTTGGCGAACTTCTCTTCGGAGGTTTGCAGTTGTTGCTGGGTTTCCTTGAGCTGGGTGATGTCGCGCACCACGACCACCAGCGCCGGCGTCATGTCGAGGTCGAACGGTTCGGCCGAGATCAGGCCGGTAAACACCTGGCCGTTGCTGCGGCGGAAGGGCATTTCCAGGTTGCGGATACTGCCGGCCTGCAGGCGCTGCAACAGGCCCGGACCAACCCCGGGGATGCCCCAGATGTTCAAGTCGGTGGCGGTCAGGCCAATGACGTCCTCCGCCTTGAGGCCGATCTGTTCTTCGAACGCTTCGTTGACTTCCAGCAGGCAACCGTCGCTCAGGCGTGCGATCACCAGGATGTCCGGGCATTGCTGGAACACCGAGGCAAACTTCTGTTCCGACAGGCGCAGCGCTTCTTCAGTGCGCTTGGCATCGGTGATGTCGATCATCAGGCCGCGCATGACCGGTTCATGCCCGTGTTCGATCAGGCTGACGATGTCGCGTACCCACAGGCAGCGGCCGTCGGCGGTGATCACCCGGTAATCGAGGCGATGATCGCGCCCGGCCAGCACTTCATGGTCACAGAAGGTCTGGGCGCGGGTCAGGTCGGCGGGGTGAATGATGTTGCGCCAGAAGCCCGGGATCAGCCAATGAGACAGGGGATAGCCGAGAAGGTCTTCGGCGTGGGGCGACACATAGCTGTAGGTGAAGTCGGTGACTTTGGCTTCCCAGGCGATGGCCGACAGGCTCTCCACCAGGCCCCGGTAGTGGTATTCGCTGCTGCGCAGTTCCTGTTCGAGGTCGACCCGGCGGGTGATTTCCGAGCTCAGGCGGCGGTTGATGCGGATAACCACCGCCAGCACGATGGTCAACAACAGCAGTCCGGGCAAACCGTACACCAACAAATCGTTCCAGAAGGTCCGGTGGTCGAGGACGTTGCCGACCCAATGTTCTTGAATGGCGCTGATCTCTGCGGGGCTCATGTCTGCCAGGACCTTGTCCAGAATGCCGACGAGCATTTGGTTATCGCGAGGCACGCCCATGGCCAGTTGATAGCGATATGGGGTCTCACCGCTGACATACAGCCCTTCGAGCTTGAGTTGGCGCAGGCTCCAGACACTGGACGCCAGATCTCCTACCACCGCGTCAACGGCGTCGGTGGCCAGTGCCTGTAATGCCGAACTGACGTTGGGCATCGCTACCAGGTTCAGGTCGGGATTGTGGGTGCGCAGCAGTTCGTGGGGGGCATAATTTTCCACCACGGCGATTTTCAGGCCGTACAGGTCTTTCAGGTTGTGCGGCTGGGCGCCGCCGACGTGGGCCAGGATGACAATCGGAAAGTCCAGGTAGGGGCGGGTGAACGACAGGTAGTTCTGGCGTTCCGGTGTCGACATGATGCCCGGCAGCAGGTCCAGTTTGCCTTGTTTGGCTTGATCCAGGACGGCGGTCCAGCTTGCCGGCTCAATGGGCGTGAGCCGGGTGGCCAGCCGTTGGCGGATGACTTCGATGTAATCGGCGGCAAGACCCTGGTAGCGGCCCTCGTCGTCACGAAACTCGAAGGGCGGCCAGGACGCATCGACACCCAGGCGCAAGTCGGGGTGAGCCGCCAGCCAGCTGCGTTCATCGTCAGTGAGAGTCAGCGCGCCAGCCGTTGCGGTCCAGGTCATCAGCGACAGCAAAAAAAGCACGGTCGGCAGTCTGGGCATAACGGTCTCGTTATGGCTCGGGGGAATGTTTCGAGTGTAGACGGGCTACAGGGGGGAGGGGGAAGTGCGCAGATATTAATCTGCCATAAAAACAAAACCCCCGGCCTGGGCCGGGGGTTCTGGTATCACTCGTCGAGGAAGGAGCGCAGATGCTCGCTTCTCGTCGGGTGGCGCAGCTTGCGCAGCGCCTTGGCTTCGATCTGACGAATCCGCTCACGGGTCACGTCGAACTGCTTACCAACCTCTTCCAGGGTATGGTCGGTATTCATGTCGATACCGAAGCGCATGCGCAGTACCTTGGCTTCACGGGCAGTGAGGCCGGACAGCACTTCGCGAGTCGCTTCTTTAAGGCTCTCAACGGTGGCAACATCGATTGGCGACTGCATGGTCGAGTCTTCGATGAAGTCACCCAGATGGGAGTCTTCGTCATCACCGATCGGGGTTTCCATGGAGATCGGCTCTTTCGCGATCTTCAATACCTTGCGGATCTTGTCCTCAGGCATTTCCATGCGTTCGCCCAGCTCTTCCGGAGTCGGTTCGCGACCCATTTCCTGCAACATCTGCCGGGAAATGCGGTTGAGCTTGTTGATCGTCTCGATCATGTGCACCGGAATACGGATGGTGCGGGCCTGGTCGGCGATCGAGCGAGTGATCGCCTGACGGATCCACCAGGTGGCATAAGTCGAGAACTTGTAGCCGCGACGGTATTCGAACTTGTCTACCGCTTTCATCAAGCCGATGTTGCCTTCCTGGATCAGGTCGAGGAATTGCAGGCCACGGTTGGTGTACTTCTTGGCGATCGAAATCACCAGACGCAAGTTGGCTTCAACCATCTCTTTCTTCGCGCGGCGGGCCTTGGCCTCACCGATCGACATGCGACGGTTGATGTCCTTGATCTCGGCGATGGTCAGGCCGGTCTCGGTTTCCAGCGCAGTCAACTTCTGCTGGCAACGGATGATGTCCGGCTGCAGACGACCAATGGCTTCGGCGTATTTGCCTTTGCCTTTTGCCAGGGCATCGCTCCAGCTTTCGTCAACTTCGTTGCCCGGGAACTGGCGCAGGAAGTCGGCACGCGGCATGCGTGCATCACGAACGCAGAGCTGCATGATGGCGCGCTCTTGCTGACGCAGGCGGTCCAGGGCACTGCGAACGCGCTCGACCAGGCCTTCGAATTGCTTGGGCACCAGTTTGATCGGCATGAACAGCTCGGCCAGGGCCAACAGCTCGGCAATCGCTGCCTTGTTGTTGCGACCGTGCTTTTTCAGCGCCTTGCGGGTGATTTCCATCTGATCGGCGACAGCACCAAAACGCTGGGCTGCGATGACCGGATCCGGACCGCTTTCGGCTTCTTCCTCGTCATCCGAGGCTTCGCCGTCTTCGTCGTCGTCAGCGTCATCCGCTTTCGCGGCTTTGGCGTCGACCGGCGGCGGCACTTCTGCCGCTGGCGGCGCGATGCCGTCGTCCGGGTCGATATAACCGCTCAGGACGTCGGACAGGCGACCACCTTCGGTGGTGACGCGGGTGTACTCGGAGAGAATATGATCTACCGTGCCAGGGAAGTGCGCGATCGCGCTCATCACCTCACGGATGCCCTCTTCAATACGCTTGGCGATTTCGATTTCGCCTTCACGCGTGAGGAGCTCGACCGTACCCATTTCGCGCATGTACATGCGCACCGGGTCGGTAGTGCGACCAATGTCGGTCTCGACCGCTGCCAACGCAGCTGCCGCCTCTTCGGCCGCGGCTTCGTCGGTATCGGCGTCGGCCAGCATAAGGGAATCCTTATCTGGCGCAACCTCGAATACGTTGATCCCCATGTCGTTAATCATGCGGATGATGTCTTCCACCTGTTCCGGATCTGAAATATCCTCCGGCAGGTGGTCGTTGACCTCCGCGTAAGTCAGGTAACCCTGCTCACGACCCAGTGTGATCAACTCTTTGATACGAGACTGCTGTTGCGCTTTTCCGGACATAACACCCTATCCACTGAAGGTCTTGGCGGGCAAAAAACAAGCCGAGGATTATACCTGAGCTATGACCTCACGCGCCAGTTGAGGTCGGGTTTGATGCGGAAACATTGCGACTCAAGAGGTCGCGCAGTTGGTTTTTCTCTTCGATCGTCAATTCGCTTTGACGCGCTTTTCGAAGAAGTTGTTCCAGGTTTCGCTCGCGTTGGCGGGCTGACAAGCTAGTAATGGTGTCGAAAAACTGTTGTTCAAGGTTATCTCCATCAATCAGCCATTCCTTTTCCGCCAGGGCCTTGAGCAAGCGACCCTGTTCCGTGCCGTGCCAGCGCGCTATCAACTGAATTGAGTTTAGCTTGGGATTCTTCTGCACGGCTTCGAGCAACGCCACCAGCAATTGCGTGTTGGTGTGATCCTCGGCGGCGAAGTGCCCGGCGTCCTCGACTTTCTCGGCCAATTGCGGGTGGTGCAGCAATGTGCGCAGCGCGGCGAGGGTTGGCGGTTCTACGGCGGCGGGTACCCGTGGCGCGCGA
Organism: Pseudomonas sp. NFX15; assembly: GCF_049132105.1. NCBI lineage: Bacteria > Pseudomonadati > Pseudomonadota > Gammaproteobacteria > Pseudomonadales > Pseudomonadaceae > Pseudomonas > Pseudomonas sp. NFX15. The sequence continues at coordinate 54,306 of NZ_JAFMPV010000016.1, read as the reverse complement.
GGTTGATCGCGGTCACCGCCCCGTTTGCCATTCTTGTCCCAGGGTTTCTTGTCCCATTTCTTGCCTCCTGCACCGGGTTTCTTCGGTGTCCATTCCTGCTGCGGCGCATACATGTCCTGCGCCTGCGGCTGATGATAGTCGCTGTAATCGGGCATTGCGTCGTAATCGATGCCAGGATCGTAGGCCGGTGGCGCTTCTTGCGGGGCGCTTTGAGCCAGCTGGCTGACCGCTTCACCACTGAGTCCGGTAATTTCGCTCAATCGTTGACGCATCAGAATGCGCAGGTTCGCGCCCGGGACTTTGTCGATCAGCGGTGCGGCGAGGGTGGCCATGTGCGCCTTGCCCTCCAGCGAGCGCGGATCGGCTTCTTCCGTCAGTTGCTGGAAGAAGTAGTCGGCCAGAGGCTGCGCATGCTGGTTGATGCGCGCGCGGAAGGCGTCGGTGCCTTCAGAGCGGACCAGGGTGTCCGGGTCTTCGCCTTCGGGCAGGAACAGAAAGCGTGCGCGCCGACCGTCCTGCAGGCTCGAAAGCGTTGCTTCCAGCGCCCGCCATGCGGCGTTGCGGCCGGCCTGGTCGCCGTCGAAGCAGAATAAGACGTTGGGCACGACGCGAAACAGGCGCTTGAGGTGTTCTTCGCTGGTCGCGGTGCCCAGGGTTGCGACGGCATTGCGCAGGCCTTGCTGGGCGAGGGCAATGACGTCCATGTAGCCCTCGACGACGATGATTTCGTCGAGGTTGCGATTGTTTTTGCGTGCTTCATAGAGGCCGTAAAGCTCCTGGCCTTTATGGAATACCGGGGTTTCAGGTGAGTTCAGGTACTTGGGCTTGTCGTCGCCCAGCACTCGGCCACCAAACGCGATGATGCGCCCGCGACTGTCGCGGATTGGAAACATCACGCGGTCACGGAAGCGGTCGTAGCGTTTACCGGTTTCGGCGTTCTCGATCAGCAGGCCGGCATCGATCATGGCCTTTTGCTGAAGGGTGTCGCTGCTCAAGTGCTTGAACAGGTTGTCCCAGCCGGGTGGGGCGAAGCCCAGGCCGAAGTCCCGGGCGATCTCACCGGTCAGCCCGCGACCTTTCAGGTAATCCACCGCGGCTTTGCGCGACGGATGGCTTTTCAGCGCCTGGCGATAAAAGTCGGCAGCGGCGCTGAGTAGCGGATACAGCGGCGAATCGGTCGGTTGCCGTGGCTTGTGCGGCCGGCCGCTTTCTTCGCGGGGGATTTCCATGCCAGCGGCTTTGGCCAGTTCTTCGACGGCCTGAACGAAATCCAGGTTGTCGTGGTCCATGATGAAGCCGAGGGCGTTGCCGCCAGCGCCGCAGCCGAAGCAGTAATAGAACTGTTTGTCGGGGCTGACGCTGAACGACGGAGTCTTTTCCTTGTGGAACGGGCAGCAGGCAGTGTGGTTCTTGCCGGCCTTTTTCAGTTGCAGGCGCGAGCTGACCACATCGACGATGTCGGTGCGGTTCAGAAGGTCGTCAATGAAGCTCTGGGGAATTAGCCCGGCCATGGCGTTCTCGTCATCTGCGCTCAAAGGAGCCCGAAACCTGCGGCGACCAAACGGCGGTCATTGTTTGAGGCGCGCAAAATGTGCGGCTCGACCAATGTCGTCTGCGTAATCGCTGTCGGGAAGTGTATCTGCCGAAAATCCACTGACGTTAATGCAATCAGTATTCGACTGTTTGAAAGTGTTGCGCTGAATCCGCTGCGGCCCAACAGGCCTCGGATAGCTCATCATCTGGCACGCAAGCAGGTGCCTTGGGCTGATCGTCGTGAGAGGAATCAGTGGGTGTGCTCGTCAGTAGCCTTGAAAGGCTCGTCAGAAAAGACGTGCACCGCTGGCAAAAGAGCCAGGTCTGACGCGGTGAAGCAGATTTGTCTCGGTCGCGTCTGCGGCGTCGACAGTGAAGCATCAAGCGTTTTACGCAAATGCCATAAGCCCGGCTGAGGGCCGGGCTTGGCAAAGAAGCTTGCTACGATCGTCTGTGTATTAGTACAGACGAACGGCGCGGCGCTGTTCGCGCTGAACTTTCTTGGCGTGACGCTTGACAGCAGCTGCTGCCTTGCGCTTACGCTCAGAAGTTGGCTTCTCGTAAAATTCGCGGCTACGAACTTCAGCCAGTACACCGGCTTTTTCGCAGGAGCGCTTGAAACGACGCAGAGCTACGTCGAAGGGTTCGTTCTCTTTTACTTTGACGGCTGGCATCCAGAGCTACCTTCATTCATTACCGGGGTCAACATCCTCGCGGCAAAAGAGCACTTGAAGACGTCGGTTTTTAAGGGTTGCGGATGTTAACCCCTCATCGCTCGGAATGCAAAGCCTCTGATCGAAAACCGCTGGTCGGGGCATCACGCGGCGACTATTATGCGCGCCTTCGAATTCAGCCTAAACAAGGCGCAAACCCATGCTAGTACTGGGATTAGAAACCTCCTGCGACGAAACCGGTGTCGCATTATATGACAGTGAACGCGGCCTGCTGGCCGACGCGCTGTTCAGCCAGATCGACCTGCATCGCGCCTATGGTGGCGTGGTGCCGGAGCTGGCCTCGCGCGATCACGTCAAGCGCATGCTGCCCTTGATTCGTCAGGTGTTGGCCGAGGCTGACTGCGTGCCGACCGAGATCGACGCGATCGCCTACACCGCGGGTCCTGGCCTGGTCGGTGCCTTGCTGGTGGGTGCTTCCTGCGCCCAGGCGCTGGCGTTTGCCTGGGGCATTCCGGCCCTGGGCGTGCACCACATGGAAGGCCATTTGCTGGCGCCCATGCTGGAAGCCCAGCCGCCGGAATTCCCGTTCGTCGCTTTGTTGGTGTCGGGTGGTCATACGCAGCTGGTTCAGGTCGATGGCATCGGTCAGTACACGCTCTTGGGCGAGACCCTGGATGACGCTGCGGGCGAAGCCTTCGACAAGACCGCGAAGATGATGGGCCTCCAATATCCGGGCGGGCCGGAAATCGCCAGGTTGGCGGAGCAGGGCGTTGCCGGACGTTTTACCTTCCCGCGTCCGATGTGCGATCGCCCGGGCCTGGATTTCAGCTTTAGTGGCCTGAAAACCTTCGCCCTGAACACCTGGCAGCAATGCGTCAGCGCCGGGGACGACAGTCAGCAAGCCCGTTGCGACATCGCGCTGGCGTTCCAGCAGGCCGTGGTGGAGACTTTGACCATCAAGTGCAAGCGCGCCCTCAAAGCCGCTGGCATGAAGCGTCTGGTGATCGCTGGTGGCGTGAGTGCCAACAAGGCGTTGCGCACGTCTCTGGAAAAAATGCTCGGCGACATGAAGGGCGATGTGTTTTACGCCCGTGCGCAGTTCTGCACCGATAACGGCGCGATGATTGCGTTTGCTGGTTGCCAGCGCTTGCAGGCCGGCCAGCAGGAAAGCCTGGCGATCACGGTTCAGGCACGCTGGCCGATGGAGCAGTTGTCGGCGTTGTGATGAGCGGTGCTCATGGGCGGCATTTAAAAATGCCGTTCGCGCCCGGCAAACAGGTCGCGTAGATTGCCGCGGTGGCGCCAGACGATCAGCCCGGTGAGCGTGCTCATGGGCAGCAGCGCAGCCGGCTCTTGCCAGGCCAGCAGCGGCAGGGTCAGCGGCGTGGCGATCAGCGCGGCGAGTGAACTGGTGCGGGTCAGGTAGAACGTCAGCAGCCAGGCGCAAACCGCCAGCAGGGCCGCGGGCGGGTAAAGTCCCAGCAGCATGCCGCCCGCAGTGGCGACGCCTTTGCCGCCGCGAAAGCGAAAGTACAGCGGAAACAGGTGGCCGATGACGGCATAGACGCCGATCCAGGCCTGCTCTTGCTGAGAAAGACCGGCAAGGCGTGCAATCAGTACCGGCAGCAGGCCTTTGCAAAGATCGCCGAGCAAGGTCAGGATCGCGAGTTTTTTACCGGCCAGGCGCAACATGTTGGTAGCACCGGCATTGCCCGAGCCCCCCATTCGCGGATCGGGGTTACCGGTCAGGCGGCTGAGCAAAATGGCAAAGGACAGAGAGCCGAGCAGGTAGGCGAGAATCGCCAGTAACCAAAACATGCTAACTATTCCGGGCGAGGACGCCCTGATTCTAACGGCGCATTGCGCCCTTGTCGTGCAGCGGAGAGAAGTGCTTGGACAGAGTGTTTATCGAGGGCCTGGAAGTCGACACGGTGATTGGTGCCTACGACTGGGAGCGAGGCATCCGACAGTGCCTGCGTCTTGATCTGAGCTTCGCCTGGGACAATCGCCCGGCCGCAGCCGGCGACGACCTGACCCTGGCGCTCGACTACGCCAGTGTTTCCACGCGCATCCAGGCGTTTGCCGAGCAATCCCAGTATCAACTGGTCGAAACCTTTGCCGAGCGCCTGGTTGAAGTGCTGATGAGCGAATTCAAGATCACCTGGATGCGCTTGAAGCTGACCAAGCCCGGCGCCGTCCCGGCGGCCACCGGTGGTGTAGGCGTGGAGATCGAGCGCGGATGTCGCTGACCCAGGTCTATCTCGGGCTCGGTAGCAATATCGAGCGCGAAACCCATTTGCGCGCAGGGCTCGATGCACTGTCGGCGTTCTTGGTGGATATCCGCTGTTCGGCGGTGTTCGAGAGCCAGCCGGTGGGCATCAAGAGCGGGCCGTTCTTCAATTTTGTCGTGTCCGCCCACACCGATTTGCCATTGATTGAGCTGGATCGCCGGTTGAAGTTTATCGAAGCGGATAACGGACGTTACGCACCGGATCGCCGAGGATTACCGCTGGATATCGACGTGCTGTTGTTCGGTGACCTGGTGGGCAATTTCGATGGGTTGATCTTGCCGCGAGCGGAAATTCTGAAAAACGCCTTCGTTCTGTGGCCGTTATCGTTGATAGCGCCGGAGCGCGTTCACCCGGGTGTAGGTAAAAGCTTTGCCGCGTTGTGGGCTGAATCGCAGATCGATCAGGTGCTGGCGCCGGTGGCGTTTGAGTGGCGCGGGGAGCCGCTGACGTCTTCAGATTTGTTGTGACCTTTCTGACGTCTTCGCGGGCAAGCCCGCTCCCACAGGGATAGCACTGAACCTGAGGAAGCGGGCTTGCCCGCGAAGCTTTTCAGGCAGACGCCGCGTCCTTGTAAACTTTCAAAGCCTTCAACCGCTCACGCTTGATCGCCTCTCCCAACGCAGGCCCTTTGAAGCCTTTTTCCAGCAGCGGCTGCACCGCTACGCTGCGAGCAGCCGTTGCCGCGCCGCGCAAATAATCCGCCTGTGGATAACTTCTATTTTCCAGTCCTTTGCGCCCTCTCGCGTCCATCTCACACGCCGTGATGAACTCTTCGAACCGCTGTGGCCGACGGTAAACGTCGAAGCTTTGCAGTAATTCAAGGAGCGTCGATGGCTTCAACTCCAGAGCGCGATGCCCGTGGGTGTGATACTCGCCCACCAGCAAGGCCAACTCCTGGCAGTCCCTCGGCGCCTTGAACCGTTCGTTGACCGCTTTAATCAGCTTCAGGCCCTTGAACTCGTGAGCAACGTGACGCGGCCATTCTTCATTGGGCGTCAGCCCTTTACCCAAGTCGTGTAGTAGGCAGGCCCAGCGCACGGTCAGTGGTTGCTTGTGTAGCGCGGATTGTTGCAACACGCTCAGGGTGTGGGCGCCTGTGTCGATTTCCGGGTGATGGGCGGGTGGTTGCGGTACGCCAAACAGTGCGTCGACCTCGGGCATCAGTACCTTGAGTGCCCCGCAGGCACGCAAAACCTCGATAAACACCTGTGGCTGGTCTTCCATCAGGGCGCGGGAAATTTCCTTCCAGCTACGCTCTGGAGTCAGTGCCTCAAGCTCGCCTGACTCGCTGAGTTGACGCATCAGCGCGAGGGTTTCCGGAGCGACACTAAATCCTAGCGTCGCATAACGCGCTGCGAAGCGGGCAACACGTAAGACTCGAAGCGGATCTTCGGCAAAAGCCGGGGAAACATGGCGAAGCAGGCGCGCTTCAAGGTCGCGCTGGCCTTGATACGGATCGGTCAGGTTCTGCTGATCGTCTTCGGCCATGGCATTGATGGTCAGGTCGCGACGAATCAGGTCTTCTTCGAGGGTGACTTCGGGGCTGGCGTGAAACGTGAAACCGCCGTAACCGCGCCCGCTTTTGCGCTCGGTGCGGGCGAGGGCGTATTCCTCACCGCTTTTTGGGTGAAGGAACACCGGAAAGTCCGCGCCCACCGGGCGAAAGCCCTTGGCGAGCATTTCTTCGGTGGTGGCACCGACCACGACCCAGTCGATATCAGTGACCGGTTTGCCCAGCAGGCGATCGCGTACTGCACCACCGACTTTATAGATCCGCATAAAAAACCTCCGTTAGCTCGACAGGATAACCCTTGCATCGAGCCTTCGGAGGCACAAACCGGTTCAAAGATGGATGACGGCCAGGTCCAGGCGGCCGTAATCACCTTCGCTGTGCTCGCTTCGGGGCGGCACATGGTGGGTTTTCATCACGGTTTCACCTTGCAGGGTCTCCAGGTGAATGTCGAAGCCCCAGAGACGGTGCAGGTGCTTGAGCACTTCTTCGGTCGACTCTCCCAGTGGTTTGCGGTCGTGTTGCTGATGACGCAGGGTCAATGAGCGGTCGCCGCGACGGTCGATGCTGTAGATCTGCACGTTGGGTTCGCGATTGCCCAGGTTGTATTGCGCCGCGAGGGTTTCACGGATGATGCGGTAGCCCCCTTCGTCGTGAATGGCGGGCACCAGCAGGTCGTCCTTCTGGTCATCATCGAGGATGCTGAACAGCTTCAGGTCGCGGATCACCTTGGGCGACAGGTACTGCAGGATGAAGCTCTCATCCTTGAAGCTGCTCATGGCGAACTTGATGGCGGCCAGCCAGTCGGTGCCGGCAATGTCAGGGAACCAGCGGTAATCTTCTTCCGTAGGGTCTTCACACATGCGCCGGATGTCGCGGTACATGGCAAAGCCCAGGGCATATGGGTTGATACCGCTGTAGTAAGGGCTGTCGAAGCCTGGCTGGAACACCACGCTGGTGTGGGATGTCAGGAACTCCATCATGAAACCGTCCGTCACCAGGCCCTCGTCGTACAGGTCGTTCATCAAGGTGTAGTGCCAGAACGTGGCCCACCCCTCGTTCATCACCTGGGTCTGACGTTGTGGATAGAAATACTGGGCAATCTTGCGCACGATCCGCACGATTTCCCGCTGCCAGGGCTCCAGCAAAGGTGCATGTTTTTCAATGAAATACAGGATGTTTTCCTGAGGTTCGGCGGGGAAGCGTGCGTTGTCCTTGTCGCTGAACTTGTCCGCGCCTTTGGGGATGGTGCGCCACAGATCGTTGATCTGTTTCTGCATGTGCTCTTCCCGGTCTTTTTGCCGGCGACGTTCTTCCTCGGCGGAAATCGGGTAGGGGCGCTTGTAGCGGTCGACACCGTAGTTCATCAAAGCATGGCAGGAGTCGAGCAGATCCTCGACCGCATCGATGCCATGGCGCTCTTCGCACTGCATGATGTACTGCTTGGCAAACACCAGGTAATCGATGATCGAGCTGGCGTCGGTCCAGGTACGGAACAGGTAATTGCCCTTGAAAAAGCTGTTATGCCCATAGCAGGCGTGAGCGACCACTAATGCCTGCATGCAGATGGTGTTTTCTTCCATCAGGTAGGCGATGCACGGGTCGGAGTTGATCACGATTTCGTAGGCCAGGCCCATCTGGCCGCGGCTGTAGGACTTTTCAGTGCTCAGGAAGTGTTTGCCGTAGGACCAGTGGTGATAACCCAGCGGCATGCCGACGGAGGCGTAGGCATCCATCATCTGTTCGGCGGTGATGACTTCGATCTGGTTAGGGTAGGTATCGAGCGCGTAACCGGCCGCAATACGGCTGATTTCGCGGTCGTAGGCCTGGATCAGCTCGAATGTCCATTCGGAGCCGGTGGAAATGGGTTGGCGCTTCTGCTCTTTGGCGGTCATGTCACTAACCTGCGCTGGAAGAGTTCACGGAAGACCGGATAGATATCCCCGGCCGAGACCAGTTGTTGCTGGGCAAAAGTGTCAGAGAAGGCTTCGGCGATGCGCTCGTATTCGAACCATAGGGCCTGGTGTTCGCGCGGGGTGATCTCAACGTAAGTGTAGTACTGCACGAACGGCATGATCTGGTTGATCAGGATGTCGCGGCAGATTGGCGAGTCGTCATTCCAGTTATCGCCGTCGGATGCCTGGGCGGCGTAGATGTTCCACTCGTTGCTCGGATAGCGCTCGGCCATGATCTCCTGCATCAGTTTCAAGGCGCTGGAGACGATGGTGCCGCCGGTTTCCCGGGAGTAGAAAAATTCCTCTTCATCCACTTCACGGGCACTGGTGTGATGGCGGATGAACACGACGTCGATCTTGTCGTAATTACGCTTGAGGAACAGGTACAACAGGATGAAGAAACGCTTGGCGATGTCCTTGGTCGCCTGGGTCATCGAGCCGGACACGTCCATCAGGCAGAACATCACGGCCTTGGAGCTGGGGTTGGGTTGCTTGATCAGCAGGTTGTATTTGAGGTCGAACGTGTCGAGAAATGGCACCCGGTGGATGCGCGCGCTGAGTTTTTCGATTTCGGCCTCGATCTCCTGGATATCGCCGAAGTTGTCCGGTTCCTCCTGCTTGAGTCGCAGCAGTTCCTCCTTGGCCTCGCGCAGTTTTGCCCGGCTGCTGCCGGACAGGGCGATCCGCCGGGCGTGGGCTGAACGCAGGGTGCGGATGATGTTGATCCGCGACGGGTTGCCTTCGTTGCTGATCCCGGCGCGCACGGTCTTGAAGGTGTCGGTGCCGGTCAGGTTGCGCTTGACCAGGTTCGGCAACTCGAGGTCCTCGAACATGAATTCGAGGAATTCTTCCTGGGTGATCTGGAAGACGAATTCGTCCATCCCTTCGCCGGAATTGCCGGCCTTGCCAGGGCCTCGGCCGCCGCCACCTCCCGGCGGGCGGGCGATGTGTTCGCCGCTGGTGAATTCCTTGTTGCCCGGGTGCACGACGGTTTGCTTGCCACCGCGGCCGTGATGAAGCACCGGCTCATCGATGTCGCGGCCGGGAATGCTGATTTGTTCGCCGTGCTCCATGTCGGTAATAGAGCGCCGGCTGACCGCCTCTTCGACAGCCTTCTTGATGTGATCACGGTAACGCCGCAGGAATCGCTGGCGGTTCACCGTGCTTTTGTTCTTGCCATTGAGACGTCGGTCGATCACATAGCTCATGACTGCTCCTTAGAAGCTGTCCTGAAAGGGGCGAGCGGTGATGCAGCATCGAACCGAGAGCGAGGGGTATTGAACGCTCCCCCAAGCGCTTTGGATGCTGCCTGAACTCGCTACCGACTTTCGAACACCTTCCAGAGGCCTGTGTAACAGAAAAAGCGCACGCAGGTCTCTGGCTGACGACAACCGGTCTGACCGGCAGCGGGTTATTGTGATTTTCGGACCCGCAGGTACCACTCGGACAGCAGTCGTACCTGTTTGTCTGTGTAGCCCCGCTCGACCATGCGTGTGACGAAGTCGTTGTGTTTCTGCTGGTCCTCTTTGCTGGCCTTGGCGTTGAAGCTGATGACTGGCAGCAGGTCCTCGGTGTTGGAGAACATTTTCTTCTCGATGACCACCCGCAGTTTTTCGTAGCTGAGCCAGGTCGGGTTCTTGCCGTTGTTGTTGGCCCGGGCACGCAGGACGAAATTGACGATTTCGTTGCGGAAATCCTTCGGATTGCTGATGCCAGCCGGTTTTTCGATTTTCTCCAGTTCTTCGTTCAGTGCCACGCGGTTGAGAATTTCACCGGTTTCAGGATCGCGGTATTCCTGGTCCTGGATCCAGAAGTCGGCGTACAGCACGTAGCGATCGAAGATGTTCTGGCCGTACTCGCTGTAGGACTCGAGGTAGGCGGTCTGGATCTCCTTGCCAATGAACTCGATGTAGCGCGGTGCCAGGTATTCCTTGAGGAAGCGCAGATAGCGTTCGCGGGTTTCGGCCTGGAACTGTTCCTGTTCGATCTGTTGTTCCAATACGTAGAGCAGGTGCACCGGGTTGGCGGCGATTTCGTGCGGATCGAAGTTGAACACCTTGGACAGGATCTTGAACGCGAACCGGGTAGAGAGACCGTTCATGCCTTCGTCGACACCCGCGTTGTCGCGGTATTCCTGGATCGATTTGGCCTTCGGATCGGTGTCCTTGAGGTTCTCGCCGTCGTACACGCGCATCTTCGAATAGATGTTGGAGTTTTCCGGCTCCTTGAGGCGCGAGAGCACGGTGAACTGGGCCAGCATCTTCAGGGTGTCTGGCGCGCAATGGGCCTTGGCCAGCGAGCTGTTGAACAACAGCTTGTCGTAGATCTTCACCTCGTCACTGACCCGCAGGCAGTACGGCACTTTGACGATGTAGATCCGGTCGATGAAGGCTTCGTTGTTCTTGTTGTTGCGGAAGGTGTGCCACTCCGATTCGTTGGAGTGGGCCAGCAGGATCCCGGTGAACGGAATCGCGCCGAGGCCTTCGGTACTGTTGTAGTTACCTTCCTGGGTGGCGGTCAGCAGTGGGTGCAGCACCTTGATCGGCGCCTTGAACATTTCGACAAATTCCATCAGGCCCTGGTTGGCCCGGCACAGGGCGCCCGAGTAGCTGTAGGCGTCCGCGTCGTTCTGCGGGAATTCTTCGAGTTTGCGGATATCGACTTTGCCCACCAGTGCCGAAATGTCCTGGTTGTTTTCGTCTCCCGGTTCGGTCTTGGCCACGGCGATCTGGTTGAGGATCGACGGGTAGAGTTTCACCACGCGGAACTGGCTGATGTCACCGCCGAATTCGGCCAGGCGTTTGGTCGCCCAGGGCGACATGATGGTGTTGAGGTAGCGCCGAGGGATGCCGAAGTCCTCTTCGAGGATCGCTCCATCTTCAGTGGAGTTGAACAGACCCAGGGGTGACTCGAATACCGGTGAGCCCTTGATGGCGTAGAAGGGCACTTTTTCCATCAGTTGTTTCAGCTTCTCGGCCAGGGACGATTTACCGCCACCGACTGGGCCGAGCAGGTAAAGGATTTGTTTCTTCTCTTCCAGGCCCTGAGCGGCATGGCGGAAATACGACACGATCTGGTCGATGCATTCTTCCATCCCGTGGAAGTCTTCAAAGGCCGGATAGCGGCGAATCACCTTGTTGGAGAAAATGCGCGACAGTCTCGAGTTGGTCGAGGTGTCGAGCAGTTCCGGTTCACCGATGGCCAACAGCAGACGCTCGGCGGCGGAAACGTAGGCGCTACGGTCTTTTTTGCACAGCTCAAGATACTCCTGCAGCGAGAGTTCTTCCTGGCGTGTGGACTCGAAGCGTTGTTGGAAGTGGCTAAAGATACTCATGACGTCACCTCGCTCGATACGTGGAGCCGACGCCGGATCATTCAGTCGATGCTGGCAGCAACCGAACAGGCGATTGCTGTTTACCCCCCAGAACTCTCCCGGAACTGACCGCCCCGAAAGCTACTCCCGATGACCCGTGCGCCGGTGTACCGGCTCTCCCCTGTTTTGGATGGCCTGGGCTTAAGGATAGTTGGGAATTCGGCAGGTAAAGGCGAGATACGTAATTAGTTGTGGCAGACCGTTCGTCTGCCACTGCGCCAGCCCGCGGGAGCCGGGGCCTGCAACGTTACAAAAAAATTATTCGGACGTGCCTTGCGCCGTTTCCGCAGGATAGGTCGTGCGCCACAACTCGAATCCGCCATCCATGCTGTAGACGTCGGAGAAGCCTTGGCTGATCAGGTAGGCGGCTGCGCCCTGGCTGGAATTGCCGTGATAGCAGACCACCACGGTCGGTGCGTCGAGGTCGGCACCCTGGATGAAGGCGTGCAGGGAGTGGTTGTCCAGATGCCTGGAGCCTGCGATGTGCAGGGCGGCGAAAGTGGCCGGGTCACGCACGTCGACCACCACTGCGCCTTGTTCGCGCAGGGCTTGGGCCTGTTCCGGGGGGATACGTTTGAATTCGCTCATGGCGGGCTCCTGTGGCTCGGCAGAATGGGCAGTCTAGCGCGGGGCGCTGGCTGGCGATGTTTCGGGATTGGAGGAGGCGACTGGCGGCACGGCATGGCCGTGTTCGTCGCATTTGCAAGACAGGCGCTCAAAGCTGTCGACGTTCATCAGGGTCAGCGCGCCGCCCCAGACGCAACCGGTGTCGAGGGCCGAGATGCCCGGCTCGTCGCAGCGGCCTTCAAGTGCTGCCCAGTGACCGAAAATGATCTTCAGGCCCTTGGTCTTGCGTTCTTTGTGCTGAAACCAGGGCTTGTAGCCTGGCGGGGCCGTGTCGAGGCCTTCCTTGGTCTTTAGGTCAAGTTTGCCGTCGGCGGTGCAGAAGCGCATGCGTGTGAAATAGTTGGTGATTACCCGCAGGCGCGTCACACCCTTGAGGTCATTGTCCCACTTCGCTGGATCGTTGCCGTACATGCCATCGAGGTAGGGCGGCAGCAGGTTGTCGTCACGCAGGGCGGTCTCGACTTCGGCGGCATGCTTCAAGGCTTTGCGCAGCGACCACTGCGGGGGAATCCCGGCGTGCACCAGTGCCACGTTGCGCTGTTCGTCGTAGTGCATGAGCTTTTGCTGGCGCAGCCATTCGAGCAGGTCGGCGCAATCGGGCGCTTCGATGATCTCGCGCAGGGTGTCGGATTTCTTCAGGCGTTCGATGTTACGCCCGGCGGCCAGCAGGTGCAGGTCGTGATTGCCGAGCACGCACACCAGCGATTCGCGGATGCTATAGAGGAAGCGCAGGGTTTCCAGCGACTGCGGGCCACGATTGACCAGGTCGCCCACCAACCACAGGCGATCCTTTGCGGGGTCGAAGGCGACTTGCTCTAGCAGGCATTGCAGTGCTTCAAGGCAACCTTGCAAGTCGCCGACGGCGTAGGTTGCCATCAGTGCAACGACCCGGGTACCGCGAGGCGGAACGGGGCAATGACGGCATCGAAGTGCTTGCCGTCGTCAGACAGCATTTGATAGGTACCCTGCATGGTGCCGACCCGGGTGGTCATGACCGTGCCGCTGCTGTAGGTGTGGCTTTTGCCGGGGTCGATCAGCGGTTGCTGGCCGACGACGCCGGCACCGCGTACTTCTTCGACATGCCCGTCGCCATCGGTGATGACCCAGTGTCGCGAAAGCAGTTTCGCAGGTGCCTGGCCATTGTTTTGCACCGTAATGGTGTAGGCAAAGGCAAAGCGCTCGTGCTCGGGTTGCGATTGTTCTGCCAGATAGCGGGTGACGACGCTGACGTCGACCTGATAGCGAGGATCGGACATGCAAGGGGCCTTAAAAACGAAGCGGGACGCGGGGCGTAGCTGATGGGGTTCAGTCTAGGCCAAGTATCGGGTAGTAGACCAGAGTGGCGTCCTACCCGATAGCGCTCATCGCTTGTCAGTCTGCGGCAGGCTTTTGTTCGCTGAGCTTGTCGGCCAGGCGCACGAAGGCGGCCAGGTCGAGTTGCTCGGGGCGCAGACTGCCATCGACGCCAGCGGCTTCGATTTCGGCGTTGCTCAGCAGCAGCTTGAGGGTGTTGCGCAGGGTTTTGCGACGCTGGTTAAACGCTTCGCGTACGACGCGCTCCAGCAAGCGGTGATCCTTGGCGGGGTGCGGCAGGACCGCGTGGGGCACCAGGCGCACGATGGCCGAGTCGACTTTCGGCGGCGGATTGAATGCACCAGGGCCGACGTTGAACAGGTGCTCCACCCGGCAGTGATACTGAACCATGATCGACAAACGGCCCCAGTCACCACCACCAGGGCCGGCTGCCAGGCGCTCGACCACTTCCTTTTGCAGCATGAAGTGCATGTCGCGGATCAGGTGCGAGTTGTGCAGCAGGTGGAAAATCAGCGGCGTGGAGATGTTGTACGGCAGGTTGCCGACCACCCGCAGGCTGCCCGGCGCAGCATTCAGGCTGTTGAAGTCGAACTTCAGCGCGTCGCCCTGGTGCAGGTTGAAATTGCTCTTGCCGGCGAACTGCTGGTTGAGGATCGGGATCAGGTCCTTGTCCAGTTCCACCACGTCGAGCTGGGCGCCGCTGCTGAGCAGGCCTTGGGTCAATGCGCCCTGGCCCGGGCCGATTTCCAGCAGGCGATCTTCTGCCTTGGCATGAATGGAGCGCAGGATGCGGTCGATGACGCCGGCATCGTGCAGGAAGTTCTGGCCAAAACGCTTGCGCGCCTTGTGTTGGTATTGCTCGGTCATAAACGGGTCTCGGCCATCTGGTAGGCGGTTTCCAGGGCGACTTGCAGGCTGCCGGTGTCGATCCTGCCGCTGCCGGCCAGGTCCAGGGCGGTGCCGTGGTCGACCGAGGTGCGGATGATCGGCAAGCCGAGGGTCACGTTGACTGCCGCGCCGAAGCCTTTGTACTTCAGCACCGGCAGGCCCTGGTCGTGGTACATCGCCAGCACTGCGTCGCAGTGCTCCAGATATTTGGGGGTAAACAGAGTGTCGGCGGGCAGGGGACCACGCAGGTCCATGCCTTCGCCGCGCAGGCGCTCTAATGTGGGTTCGATGATATCGATTTCTTCATGGCCCAGGTGTCCGCCTTCGCCGGCATGGGGGTTGAGCCCGCACACCAGGATGCGCGGCTGGGCGATGCCGAACTTGTTTTTCAGGTCGGCGTGCAGGATCCGCGTGACGCGCTCCAGACGCTCCGGCGTGATTGCATCGGCAATCTCGCGCAGGGGCAGGTGAGTGGTCACCAGGGCAACGCGCAAGCCTCGGGTGGCGAGCATCATCACCACTTGCGCAGTATGGGTCAGGTCCGCGAGGAATTCGGTGTGCCCGGAAAAGGCGATGCCGGATTCGTTGATCACGCCTTTGTGCACGGGGGCGGTGATCATGCCGGCGAAGTGCCCGTTCAGGCAGCCTTGGCCGGCCCGGGTCAGGGTTTCGAGGACAAACGCTGCGTTGGCCTTGTCCAGTTCACCGGCGACGACCTTGGCATTGAGCGGTGTATCCCAGACGTACAGGCTGTTGGCGGGGGCAGGAGCATCCGGCCAGTTGTCCGGGTTAACCGCCAGCAGATCGACAACCACGCCCAGCTGCGCGGCCCGCTCGAGGAGCAGGTCGCGGCTGGTAATGGCAATCAGGGGATGAGGCTGGGCTTGCGAGGCGAGCAGCAGGCACAGGTCGGGACCTATGCCGGCCGGTTCGCCGGGTGTCAGCGCGAAACGTTGCGGTTTCACTGCGCTGCCTGGTCGGCGCCAGGGAGTTTGATTTCGACGTACGCTTCGTCACGGATCTGACGCAACCAGGTTTGCAGCTCTTCGTCGTATTTGCGGTTACGCAGTACCGTCATGGCTTGCTGTTCGCGAGCCTGGGCGGTGCTGTCGGTGGCGCGACGGCCAAGGACTTCCAGGACGTGCCAGCCATATTGCGTTTGGAACGGCTTGGACAGCTGACCTTGCGGGGTCTTGGCCATCACTTCGCGGAACTCGGGCACCAGTACGTTCGGGTCGACCCAATTCAGGTCGCCGCCGTTAAGCGCGGAACCCGGGTCTTCCGAGTAGCTCTTCGCCAGATCGCCGAAGTCTTCGCCAGCTTCGATACGGCTGTACAGCGACTCGGCCAGGGCCTTGGTCTTCGCTTCGTCGCGAATCGGGCTCGGCTTGACCAGGATGTGACGCACATGCACTTCATCGCGCATCTGGGTCTCGCCGCCACGCTTGCCGAGGAGTTTCAGAATGATGAAGCCGCCCGGCGTACGTGCAGGTTGAGTGACATCGCCGACGGCCATGCTGCTCAGTTCACGATCGAACGGAGGTGGCAGTTGAGCGGCTTTACGCCAGCCCATGTCGCCACCTTCCAGTGCGGTTTCGCTGGCGGAGTTGGCGACGGCCAATTGACCGAAGTCAGCGCCTTGCTTGAGCTGCTGGTAGATATCCGACGCCTTGCGAGCAGCGCTCTGGATGGCGTCAGAGTTAGCGCTCTCCGGGGTTGGAATCATGATGTTGGCCAGGTGCAGCTCTTCGGACAGCTGCATTTTGCCCAGGTCGGAGGCCAGGAAGTTCTTCACTTCCTGTTCGGAGACCTGAATGCGTTCGGCAACCCGGCGCTGACGGACACGGCTGATGACCATTTCGCGACGAATCTGCTCGCGGGCGTCGTCATAGGACAAACCGTCATGAGTCAGGGCTGCGCGGAACTGATCGACCGTCATGTTGTTGCGCTGGGCGATGGTGCCGACTGCCTGGTTCAACTCTTCATCGGTAATGCGGATGCCGGAGCGCTCGCCGATCTGCAATTGCAGGTTTTCGACGATCAGACGCTCAAGTACCTGTTGCTGCAGCACGCTGGCTGGCGGTACGGCAGAGCCCCGCTTGGCGATGGTTTGCTGAACTTCACGGACACGCTGGTCCAGTTGGCTCTGCATGACCACGTCGTTGTCGACGATGGCCACCACTTTGTCGATGGACTGTACGGCGGCGCTGGCCGCCGTGCTCAGGAACAGCGCGCCCAGCATCAGCGGGCGCAGACAATCAGAAAGCTTGGTCTTCACGTTCACGATAACCTTGAATGCCTTTGTCGAGGAAGCTCTCTACTTTGGCGCCGGTGAGGCCGCCGAGTCCCTTCAGAACAATTTGGAGGAAGACGCCATGGTCGCCTTTTTCGTTTTGCGGTGCTTCCTGGCTGAACTCGTCATAACTAACGAAGTAGCGGTTGATCAGGCGCAGTTTCCAGCAGCAATTGTCGTACTCGAAACCACCGAAGGCTTCCAGGGTACGGTTACGGTTGTAGTCATACTGCCAACGGCTGATGGCGTTCCATTGCGGCACGATCGGCCAGATCACCGAGAAGTCGTGCTGTTCGATCTTGTAGTAATCCTTCACGTAGCCAGGCTGGCCCGGGGTGCCGTAGTCACCACCACCCACGGTCCATTTACCGGTGTTCTGGTCGTAGCGGACCTGGTCATTGCGATAGCGGTAGCCGGCGTTGATGACCTTGTTCGGGTTGTCTTCAGGCTGGTAGTGGAACATCGCGCTGCCCGAGCGAGGGCTGCGGCTGTCCGGGTCCCAGTTGTAGTCGGCTGTGGTGCGCCAGTCGCGGTTCCAGCGATATTCGTATTCCAGCGCATAAGGGGAAACATTGGCTTTGGCGTCGTCGCGATCTGCGAAATTCACGCCCGGCAATTGGACTTTGCGATCCTTGAAGTACAGGGCCTGACCAACGCTGATGCGTTGACGCTCGAACCCGTTGTCTTCGATCCAGCGACTGGTTACGCCCAGCGACAGTTTGTTCTCGTCGCCGACACGGTCGGAGCCGGAGAAGCGGTTATCACGGAACAGCGACGCGTAGTTGAACGTGTATTCGCTGGTGTCGAATACCGGGATGTCTTCCTGGTCGACCTCGGGTACATACAGATAGAACAGGCGCGGCTCGAGAGTCTGGCGGTAGTTCTTGCCGAAATACTGGGTGTTACGATCGAAGTACAGGCCGCTGTCGATGCTGGCAATCGGCACGCCGCGGTTCTGATTGCTGTCGAAGGTGCCGTTGAGTTTGTCTTGCTCTGCGGTTTGCGCGGCGATCTGAGATTTGCCGATGCTGTCCAGATCCAGTTGATACTGGGTGTACTGGTACTTCAGCGTCGGCTTGATGAAGCCGTACGTCGAGTTCATTGGCAGGCTAATGGCAGGTGCCAGGTTCAGACGATCGCCGGTAGCACGCGCCAGGCCAACAACGTTGGTATCAAGACGTGGCGATACGTTGCCGTCCTCATCCGAGTAGTTGCCGTTCTGCAAATCCCGGTCAAACCGTACGAGTTCAGTGTTGTACGTGAAATTCAGGCCTTCCGGATGATAGGGCAGCGCACCATCGAAGGTGATCTGCGGCAGCCGGTCGTACGGCGTGATGTTCGACACGGTCGCCAGCTGATAGGCCTGGGCGTTGACTCGAGCGGTATAGCTGTCACCGCGATAGCTGACGGAACCCTGCTGGTTCACGTAGTCGGCATGTTTCACGCCGATCTGGTCAGTCTGCAGATCCTGGAAGTAGTACGGATCGCTGATCTTGGTGTAGTCGACTTGCGTGTAGACACGCGAATCGAGACCACCCTTGTGCTGCCAGTTGTACATGTAGCGGGTTTTCTCGGCGTCGGACTGCTTGTCGCGATCGTTGCTTTCGTCGTTGAGGTACGCCGCACCGAATTGGCCTTCGCTGGACTTGGTCAGGTAGCGGAATTCGCCTTCCATCAGCAAGCCATGCTTTTCCATGTAGCGCGGGTACAACGTGGCATCGTAGTTCGGCGCCAGGTTGAAGTAGTACGGGGTGACCAGCATGAAGCCGGTATCGCTGCCGGTGCCGATGGTCGGCGGCAGGAAGCCGGACTGGCGACGGTCGTCGATCGGGAAGTAGATGTACGGCGTGTACAGGACCGGAATGTCCTTGACCCGCAGGGTCACGTTGGTCGCCGTACCGAAGCCGGTGGCCGGGTTCAGGGTGATGTTGTTGCCCTTGAGCTGCCAGGCGTTGCTGTTCGGTTCGCAGGTTGTGTATGTACCGTCCTTGAGGCGGATGATCGCGTTCTCGGCGCGCTTGGCGTACAGCGCATTGCCGCGGATGCGCGACTTGTGCATCACGTATTCGGCGTTGTCGACCTTGGCTTCGCCGGTGTCGAGTTGCACGTCGGCGTGGTCGCCGACGATCAGCGCACCGTTGTCGCGAATGCGCACGTTGCCGTTCAGGTCGCCACGGCTCTCGGCCTGGTACAGGTTGGCTTCGTCGGCTTCGACCTGCATGCTGCCCTGGCGCATGACGACGTCACCGGCCAGGGTCGCGACTTGCTCATCCTGCTTATAGCGCGAGGCTTTGGCGCCGATAAAGGTCGGAGCGTCACTTTTATTCGTCTTGTCATTCATGCCAGGACGAATTGGTTCGATATAGGAACCAGAGCAATAAGGACCGGTTTCGGCCAATTGGGCGGCGGTAAGCTGCTCGCGGGGAACCCAGTCGAGGTGACTGTAGTCTGCGCTACGCGACTTCAGGCCACGGCCCTTGGACTCGGTGACCAGGGCAGGCTTGGCGCCTGTATCTTCGCTGGTAGCGCTCTGGGCCTGGGCTTCGCCGGTGACGGCGTCTGCGCTGCCTTCATGGACCGGACGCGGTGGCAATGCCGAAGCCGGCGTCTTGGGCGCGCAGTCCCAGGAGCCCGCAGCAGAGACTGAACAGTCAAACTGTTCCGCGGCGACCACGTAGGTAGTGGCGAGGGGTTGCAGGGCCAGCAAACTGCCGGTTACCAGCAACGGAAATTTTTTACGAAACGCGGGGGATTTCAATGCCATCTTATTAGTCCGGGCTTCCTGCGTGCCATCTGCCCGCGGTGTGGGCCGCACGCCTCTCGATGGTCTGAAAAAGATGCTGGATAATAAAGCATGACCCGCTTGACGGCTAGCGCCGTCGGAGACCCTTGCAATGCCTGATCAAGATGTACGCTTGCAACACCTGAAAGTTTGGCTCGATGAGCAACTGGCGACCCTTTTTGCCGAGCAGGGCTGGGGTACCGTCCCCCCGGCCACGTTGACTGCGGCGAGCAGCGACGCGAGTTTCCGGCGGTATTTCCGTTGGGTTGGTGCTGACAAAAGTTTCATTGTCATGGACGCGCCACCGCCCCAGGAAAACTGCAAACCCTTCGTGGACATTGCCTTTTTGCTGGCGAAATCCGGAATAAACGTGCCAAAAATTTATGCCGAAGACCTCGATCGCGGATTTCTTTTGCTCAATGATCTGGGTAATCAGACCTTTCTGGACGTCATCGACAGCGAAAACGCCGACGATTTGTTCAAGGATGCGCTCCAGGCACTGCTGGCCTTCCAGCAACTGCCGATGGTGGCGCCGCTTCCGAGTTATGACGTGGCCCTGCTGCGTCGCGAGCTGGAACTGTTCCCCGAGTGGTATGTGAAGCGCGAACGGGGCGTCGAGTTTGATGCGGCTCAGCAAGTGCTCTGGCAGCAAGTCAGCGACCTGTTGATCGACAGTGCCCTGGCGCAGCCCAAAGTGTTGGTGCATCGCGACTACATGCCGCGCAACCTGATGCTCAGCGAGCCCAACCCCGGCGTGCTGGATTTCCAGGACGCGGTGTATGGCCCGGTGACCTACGACGTGACCTGCCTGTTCAAGGACGCTTTTCTCAGTTGGCCCGAGGCGCGTGTGCGCGGCTGGCTCGACAGCTACTGGCAGCAAGCGGGCGCTCTCGGCATCCCGGTGCAGCCGGACTTCGAGGACTTCCTGCGGGCCAGTGACTTGATGGGCGTGCAACGTCACCTGAAGGTCATCGGCATTTTCGCGCGCATCTGCCATCGCGACGGCAAACCGCGTTACCTGGCCGATGTCCCGCGTTTCTTTGCCTATATAGACGCCGTGATCGCTCGCCGTCCCGAACTGGCCGAGCTTGATGTACTGCTGGCCAGCCTGCGTGCCGGAGTGAAAGCATGAAGGCAATGATTCTGGCCGCAGGCAAAGGCGAGCGCATGCGCCCGCTGACGCTGACCACGCCCAAACCGCTGGTGCGCGCAGGCGGGGTGCCGCTGATCGAGTATCACCTGCACGCGTTGGCCGCGGCAGGCTTCAGCGAAATCGTGATCAATCACGCCTGGCTCGGTCAGCAGATCGAAGATTACCTGGGTGATGGTTCGCGTTATGGCGTCAGCATCCAGTACTCGCCGGAAGGCGAACCGCTGGAAACCGGCGGCGGGATTTTCCGCGCCTTGCCGTTGCTGGGGGATGAAGCGTTTGTGGTGGTCAACGGCGACATCTGGACCGACTACGACTTCAGCCTGTTGCATCAGCCCATCAACGGCCTGGCGCACCTGGTGCTGGCCAGCAACCCGCCGCATCATACAGCGGGCGACTTCTGCCTGAACGGCACGCAGGTGCGCGATGCCGAGCCCGCGGTCGCTACCCTGACCTACAGCGGCATCGCCGTGTTGCACCCGCAATTGTTCGACGGTTGCACCGCGGGCGCCTTCAAGCTGGCGCCGCTGCTGCGCAAAGCCATGGCTGACGGCCAGGTGACGGGCGAGCAACTGAAAGGACAATGGGTCGACGTCGGCACTCACGAACGTCTGGCCGATGTTGAAAAACTCATAGAAGCGAGCCGCTGACATGCTGTGGCCAGGGACCCTGATCGGAGCCGGAGTGGGATTTGCCATCGCCAGCATTCCGGGGGCCATGCTCGGCGCGTTGTTGGGGCAGGCGCTGGACCGGCGCCTGAAACTGCAGAGCTGGGGGCATTTGCGCGAAAAGTTCGGCGGTCGCCCGGTGCTGCGCAACGATGAGTTGCTGTTTGTCCTGTTGGGGCGCCTGGCCAAGTGCGACGGCCGGGTCGTGGCCGGGCACATTGAACAGGCTCAGGCGGAAATGCGCGCGCTGGACATGTCCGAGCCGGCCCGGCGCCGGGCGATTGCCGCGTTCAATCGTGGCAAGTCGGGCCGCGACCGATTACGCGGCTATCTGCGTCGCCTGAGTGCCCAGCCCCATGCGGCGGAAGGCGTTTTACGTGCCTGCTGGCGAATGGTCTGGGCCGATGGCCGGGCTGGCAGCAGCGAGCAGGAGTTGATTGGCCAATGGGGCCGGTGGCTCGGCTGGACAGCGCGCGAAGTGCAGGCGTTGGCCCACGACTATGAACCGCAAAAGCGACCCGTGGGCAACAGCGTGCCGAGTTACCAGGATGCGCTGAAGCTGTTGGGTGTGTCGGCCACCACTGACCCGGCGCAGATCAAGCACGCATACCGACGTCTGCTCAGTCGTCATCACCCGGACAAGATTGCCGGGAGCGGGGCGACGGCGTCGCAGGTGCGTGAGGCCACCGAACGAACGCGTGAGCTGCATAGCGCTTATGCGTTGATTCGTGAGCGGCGTCATTTTCGCTAGCCCACCAAACTGAGTCGTTTGTGGTGCCGCCATCGCGGGCAAGCCACGTTCCCACTGGGTTTATTGTGCGACTCAAAACCTGTGGGAGCGCGGCTTGCCCGCAATGCAGGCGACTCGGTCGCTCAGTCGTTCACCTGCGGATTCAACCAACCCCGCACCCGACGATACAGTTGTTCCTGTTCGGCCTTGTTGTCCGGCAACGCCTTGAGCGCAACTTGAGTGAATGCCGCGGACCTCAGCCGCTTGCTGGCCTGCGCGCGTGCTTGTGCAGCGTTGCGGTCCAGCGGCTTGTCGCTGTAGTAGAGATCGGCGGTCGGCAGTTTCAGGGTCGGGGTCAGCTCTGCCAGCCCGGGTTTTGCCGTCACGGGTGTCTGCGCGGCAATCATCACCAGCTTCTCGACCTGTGAAGTTTGCTTCTCGCTCAGGTAGCGCGCCGCCCAATAGGCGCCCGTGCCATGCCCCAGCACCACGATGCTGCGGGCGCTTTGCTGTTCGGCGAAGGCGATCGCGGCGTCGATGCGGGCGAAGATGCGTTCAGCATCGGCCTTGGACTGTTCTTCAGTGCTTTGGGCGATGACCTTGTCGGCCACCTCGGCCTCGCCACCGGCCACTTGCTCGATAGGCGCGGCGGTCGTCGCGTCTTTGCTGCCGGTCTCGGAGGCCTTGGGAGCGGAGGGCGCTTGCACCACGCGTGGCGCAATGGCATCGCTTTGCAGGTCCGGCAAGGTGATACTCAGGCTGCCCCACTCGGCGTCTGGCAGCTTGCGCCGCAAAGGGCCGACCGCTTGCGGCCAGTCAACGCTTTCGCCGGCGCCCGGGATAATAATCACCGCGCCCTTGGGTTCAGCGGTATTGGCCGGTTTCCACAAGGCCAGGAAGGTGTCGCTGCCGGCTTGCAGTTGTTGCTGATCCTGGGCCGGAAGCGTGCGCTCAAGCGCCGCCGCTTCTTCCTGGCTGCGTTCAGGCAGCGCCTGACGTTCGAGCGGTTTTTCTTCGGCGGTTTTTTCCGCAGGGGCCGGTGCCGGGTCGGCCGCCTCGACGGAAAAAGCGCAAGGCAGGATCAGCGACAGGCACAATGCTGGCAGTGCCAGGCGGTAGACAGGGGGCATCGGATATTCCAGGCCAGAAGTGGTTCCGGCAGCCTAAAGGGTTGGTCAGTATTTGTCAGGGTGTGAGAGTTCGATGATGCGTTTTCGCTGCCTGTGGTTTATCGGCTGTTTGTGGTTTCCCTTGATGGGGTGGGCGGCCGCCGTGCCCCCGACGCATGTTGCGCAATTGTCGCCCAGCCAACAGCAGTGGCTGGCGCAGCGGGGCGAGTTGCGGGTCGGGTTGGTACTGCAGGCACCGTTTGCGCAATACGATCGCCGCTTGCAATTGCTCTCCGGGGTGAACGTCGAGTTGATGAAGTGGTTGGCCAAGGCCCTCAAGGTCGAGCTGAGCTGGCGCAATTTTCCCGACCTTGAACACTTGGAAGCCGCGGCCCTCGACGGCGAAATCGATGTTGCTCCAGGGCTGGTGCAGACCCCCGGCGGACTGCGCCTCTGGCAATTTTCCGATCCCTACATGCGGGTGCCGCAACTGGTGGTCAGCGACCAGAAAAGCACGGGCGCGGTGGAGCTGGAAAAACTCGACAGCCAGACCCGCGTTGCCGTGCGCATGCCCAGCCCTACCGCCGACTATCTGCGCAGCAATTACCCGCACCTGAATTTGCAGGGCGTGCCCGTCGAGCGTCAGGCGTTGCAATTGCTGACGAGCCAGCAAGCCGCTTACGCCGTGATCGACGAGGCGCAGTTGGGGCGTTTGTCGGTCGAGCCGGAATTCGCCGGGTTGGTGGTGGTCGGCGACATCGGTTTGCCGCAACTGCTGCGGGTGGCCACGCGCCGCGACCAACCGGAGCTGGCGAGTGTGATCGAAAGCGCGCTGCGGGCGATTCCGGCCAAGGACCTGGAGCAACTGCACAGTCAATGGCTGCAACCGAAGTATCCACGGCTGACCGAGTCGCCGGGATTCTGGCAAAACCTCTGCCTGTTGTTGGCGGTGCTGGCGTTGAGTGGCCTGGCCATCGTGTTCTGGCAGCGCCGTCAGCAGCACAGCCTGGAACAGCGCTTATTGGCCGCGCAGGAAGACATTGCCCAGCGCGCCGCCAGCGAGGAAGCCTTGCGGCTGACCCAGTTTTCCATCGACCAGAGCACCGTCGGCATCCTCTGGGTCAATTGGGACAGCCATGTGCGCTACGCCAACCGCGCGGCGGAAAACATGCTGGGCTATGCGTCCGGGGCGATTATTGATCGCCCGTTGATCGACTTCGAACCGGGTCTGCACATGGACCGCTGGTTGAGCCTGTGGAAGCGTGCCCGCACCAGCGAGGAAGGCCCACTCAGCTTTGAAGCCAATTGTGTGCGCGCCGATGGCCGCCTCCTGCCGGCCGACGTCTCGTTGAGCTTCCTGCGTTTTCGCGAGGGCGAATACCTGGTGGTTTACCTCAACGACGTCACCGAACGGCGCCGCGCACTGGCCGCCCTGCAGGAAAGCGAGGCGCGGCTGCAAGGCATCGCCGCCAACGTGCCGGGCCTGGTATTCCGCCTGGAGCGCGCGCCGCTGAACGGTCAGATCGACTTTGCCTATATCAGCGAAGGCAGCGAGAGCCTGGTGGGCTACTCGCCGGCCACCCTGGCGCGTCGTGACAAAGGTTTGCGCAGCCTCGTGCACCCGGATGACAAGGCCAGTTATCACCAGACCCAGGACCATGCGCTGGATACCGACAGCGACTGGTCGTGGCAGGGCCGCATCCTCACCCGCCAGGGCGAGCAGCGCTGGGCGGAAATCAAGGCCATTACCCGTCAGCTCGAAGACGGCGCTTATGTCTGGGACGGGATCGTCTGGGACATCAGCGAGAGCAAGCGCATCGAACTGGAACTGGCCAGCTCCCGGGAGCAGTTGCGCGAGTTGTCCGCCCACCTGGAAAGCGTGCGCGAGGAAGAAAAGGCGCGCATTGCCCGGGAAGTTCACGATGAGCTGGGACAGATGCTGACCGTGCTCAAACTGGAGACGTCGATGTGCGAGCTGGCGTACGCGCAACTGGATGCGGGCTTGAACGAGCGGCTTGGCAGCATGAAGCGCCTGATCGCTCAACTGTTCCAGTTGGTTCGCGACGTCGCGACGGCACTGCGCCCGCCGATTCTCGATGCCGGCATTGCCTCGGCCATCGAATGGCAGGCCCGACGATTCGAGGCACGCACGCAGATCCCGTGCCTGGTGCAGGTGCCGGACAACTTGCCGGTGCTCAGCGATGCCAAGGCCATTGGCCTGTTCCGTATCCTTCAGGAGGCGTTGACCAATGTCATGCGCCATGCCCAGGCGCATACTGTCGAGCTGACACTGGCGCTGGAAGGCGACACGTTGTGCCTGACCGTGGCCGATGATGGCGTAGGATTTGTCTCCGCTGCGGGCAGGTCAGCGTCCTTCGGGATTGTCGGCATGCGTGAGCGGGTGTTGATCATGGGTGGGGAGTTGACCCTTGAGAGTGAGCCGGGGGAGGGTACGACGCTGAGTGTGCGGGTGCCGTTGGATGCAGCCTGAGCAGGATGTGTTGACTGAACCGACGCCTTCGCGGGCAAGCCCGCTCCTACAATGTTTTGTGTCAATGCTCAAATCCATTGTGGGAGCGAGCCTGCTCGCGAATAGATCTTGAATCTGGAGAAGTCTGTGATCCGTGTACTGGTAGCCGAAGACCACACCATCGTCCGTGAAGGCATCAAGCAATTGATCGGCCTGGCCAAGGACTTGCTGGTGGTGGGAGAGGCGAGCAATGGCGAGCAGTTGCTCGACACCTTGCGTCATGTGCCTTGCGAGGTGGTGTTGCTGGACATCTCCATGCCGGGCGTCAACGGCCTGGAAGCGATCCCGCGGATTCGCGCGTTGAACAATCCGCCAGCGATCCTGGTGTTGTCGATGCACGATGAGGCGCAAATGGCCGCCCGGGCGCTGAAGGTCGGGGCCGCCGGCTATGCGACCAAGGACAGCGATCCCTCGCTGTTGCTGACGGCGATTCGCAAAGTGGCCGCCGGTGGACGTTACATCGACCCGGACCTGGCCGATCGCATGGTTTTCGAGGTCGGCCTGACCGATTCTCGGCCACTGCATTCGCTACTCTCCGAGCGTGAGTTCTCGGTGTTCGAGCGTTTGGCCCAGGGCGCCAACGTCAACGACATTGCCCAGCAACTGGCCCTGAGCAGCAAGACCATCAGCACCCACAAGGCGCGGCTGATGCAGAAACTCAACGTCACTTCGCTGGCGGAACTGGTGAAGTACGCGATGGAACACAAACTCCTCTAATCCATACCGCCTGACCCTGTAGGAGCGGGCTTGCCCGCGAAAGCGGTGTATCTGGTTCGAATAAGTTGGCTGACAGACCGCCTTCGCGGGCAAGCCCGCTCCTACTATAGGTTCAGTGGTGACATGCCCATTTACGACACCCAGCAAACCTGATTCGGCCTCTTGTCGCGGCCTGTAGCTGAGCACCTGTCGCGCAGTTGCCAAAACGCGCCATCCTTGTAGGGCAATTCCTACCCCCAGCCTTCCATCCGGCTGAGGCGAATCTCTCTTGCGCCCCGATTTGCGCGGTCCGCAGGGTCCACTAGGCTTAAACCCCACAGCAGTCATCAATAACAAAGGTGTGGGTATGAGCCAGGTCGATTCAAGTGCAGGGGCCAATGATGTTCTGGTCAGCTTTCGTGGAGTGCAGAAGAGCTACGACGGCGAGAACCTGATCGTCAAAGACCTCAACCTGGACATTCGCAAAGGCGAGTTCCTCACCTTGCTCGGGCCGTCCGGTTCCGGCAAGACCACCAGCCTGATGATGCTCGCCGGTTTCGAAACACCGACCGCCGGTGAAATCCTGCTGGCGGGGCGTGCCATCAACAACGTGCCGCCGCACAAGCGCGACATCGGCATGGTGTTCCAGAACTACGCCTTGTTCCCGCACATGACGGTGGCCGAGAACCTCGCGTTCCCACTGACCGTGCGCGGCATGAACAAGAGCGACGTCAGTGCCCGGGTCAAGCGCGTGCTGAGCATGGTCCAGCTCGATGCCTTCGCCCAGCGTTACCCGGCGCAGCTGTCCGGTGGTCAGCAACAGCGTGTGGCCCTGGCCCGGGCGCTGGTGTTCGAGCCGCAACTGGTGTTGATGGACGAACCCCTCGGCGCCCTCGATAAACAACTGCGCGAACACATGCAGATGGAGATCAAGCACCTGCACCAGCGCCTGGGCGTGACCGTGGTCTACGTGACCCACGACCAGGGCGAAGCCTTGACCATGTCCGACCGCGTGGCGGTGTTCCATCAGGGCGAAATCCAGCAGATCGCACCACCGCGCAGCCTCTACGAAGAACCGAAGAACACCTTCGTCGCCAACTTCATCGGCGAGAACAACCGCCTCAATGGTCGTCTGGTCAGCCAGAACGGCGAGCGCTGCGTGGTAGAGCTGGGTCGCGGCGAGAAGGTCGAGGCGCTGGCGGTCAACGTCGGCAAGACCGGCGAGCCGGTCACCCTGTCCATTCGTCCGGAGCGCGTGAGCCTCAATGGCTCCAGCGATCAATGCGTGAACCGCTTCTCTGGGCGGGTCGAGGAATTCATCTATCTGGGCGACCACGTCCGGGTGCGCATGGAAGTCTGCGGCAAGACCGACTTCTTCGTGAAACAACCGATTGCCGAGCTCGATCCTTCGCTCGCCGTCGGCGACGTGGTACCGCTTGGCTGGCAGGTCGAACACGTTCGCGCGCTCGATCCACTTCTAGAGGCGCATTGATCGCCCCGGCAATACCAACACCAACCCTGCACGTGGAGAGAACAATAAATGTTGAGATCCCTGAAATTCACCGCCCTGGCACTGGGCATGATGGGCGCGGCACACGCAATGGCGGCCGGTCCGGACCTGACCGTGGTGTCCTTTGGCGGGGCGAACAAGGCGGCTCAGGTCAAAGCCTTTTATGCGCCTTGGGAAGCGGCAGGCAACGGCAAGATCGTGGCGGGCGAGTACAACGGTGAGATGGCCAAGGTCAAAGCCATGGTCGACACCAAGAGCGTGTCCTGGGATCTGGTCGAGGTTGAATCGCCAGAACTGTCCCGCGGTTGCGACGAAGACATGTTCGAGCAACTGGACCCTGCGCTGTTCGGCAAGGGCGAAGACTACGTCAAGGGTGCCATCCAGCCTTGCGGCGTAGGTTTCTTCGTGTGGTCGACGGTGCTGGCCTACAACGCCGACAAGCTGAAAACCGCACCGACCAGCTGGAAGGATTTCTGGGACACCAAGCAGTTCCCGGGCAAGCGTGGCCTGCGTAAAGGCGCCAAGTACACCCTGGAGTTTGCCTTGATGGCCGATGGCGTTGCGCCGAAGGACGTCTACAAAGTGCTGGCCAGCAAAGATGGCCAGGACCGCGCGTTCAAGAAACTCGATGAACTCAAGCCGAGTATCCAGTGGTGGGAAGCCGGTGCACAACCACCGCAGTACCTGGCCTCCGGTGACGTGGTCATGAGCTCGGCCTATAACGGCCGGATCGCCGCGGTACAGAAAGAAAGCAACCTGAAAGTGGTGTGGAACGGCGGCATCTACGACTTCGACGCCTGGGCCATTCCGAAGGGCCTGGACAAGGCGCGTGCCGATGCGGCGAAGAAATTCATCGCGTTCTCGGTGATGCCACAGCAGCAGAAGACCTACTCGGAAAACATCGCCTACGGTCCGGCCAATACCCAGGCTGTCCCGTTGCTGGCCAAGGATGTCCTGAAAGACATGCCGACCACCCCGGAAAACATCGCCAACCAGGTGCAGATCGACGTCAGCTTCTGGGCTGACAACGGCGAGCAACTGGAACAGCGCTTCAACGCCTGGGCTGCGAAGTAAGACCGCACCGCGGGCTTACGCTGTAGGAGCAAGCTTGCTCGCGAAGACGTCAGCTCTTTCAACATCATTGTTGACTGACACTGCGCCTTCGCGAGCAAGCTCGCTCCTACAGATGCGGTGTTTCAACACAACAGAGGTGGTTCGCCACCTCTGTAACGATCAAAGATTTGCGGAGTACGTCATGGCTATCGCCGTTCCCCTGAACGAGGGCACCAGCCCCACTTTGAAGCAGCGGCTCAAGCATGCCGAGCGGGTCAACCGCTGGAAGGCCCAGGCGTTGATTGCGCCGCTGGTGCTGTTTCTGTTGCTGGTGTTCCTGGTGCCGATCGTGGCGCTGCTCTACAAAAGCGTTGGCAACCCGGAAGTGGTCGGCGGCATGCCGCGCACCGTGACGGCCATCGCCAGTTGGGACGGCCGTGGCCTGCCCGCTGAACCGGTTTACAAAGCGGCGGCCGAGGACCTCGCCGACGCTCGCAAGAATCAGCCCCTGGGCGACCTGTCCAAACGCCTGAACATGGAACTGGCCGGCTACCGCAGCCTGCTGACCAAAACCGCCCGCGCCTTGCCGCTCGCCACCGAGCCGGCCTCCTATAAAGAAGCACTGGAAGGTCTCGATGAACGCTGGGGCGACCCAGCCTACTGGCAAGCGGTGCGCCGCAACACCAGCAGCATCACCCCTTATTACCTGCTGGCAGCCGTCGATCATCGTATCGACGACCTCGGCGAAATCGCCCCGGCCACCCCGGACCAGGCGATCTACCTCGATATCTTCGCCCGCACTTTCTGGATGGGTCTGATCATCACTGTGATCTGCCTGGTGCTGGCGTATCCACTGGCCTACTTGCTGGCGAACCTGCCATCGCGCCAGAGCAACCTGCTGATGATCCTGGTGCTGTTGCCGTTCTGGACGTCGATTCTGGTGCGGGTCGCGGCGTGGATCGTGTTGCTGCAATCGGGCGGGTTGATCAACAGCGGCCTGATGGCGATGGGCATCATCGATAAGCCGATCGAGCTGGTGTTCAATCGCGTCGGTGTCTACATCTCGATGGTGCACATCCTGCTGCCGTTCATGATTTTGCCGATCTACAGCGTGATGAAGGGCATCTCGCCGACCTACATGCGTGCCGCGATTTCCCTCGGCTGCCATCCGTTCGCGAGCTTCTGGCGGGTGTACTTCCCGCAGACTTATGCCGGTGTCGGCGCCGGTTGCCTGTTGGTGTTCATCCTCGCCATCGGCTACTACATCACCCCGGCGTTGCTGGGCAGCCCGAACGATCAGATGGTCAGCTACTTCGTCGCCTTCTACACCAACACCAGCATCAACTGGGGCATGGCGACCGCACTCGGTGGGCTGTTGCTGTTGGCGACCGTCGTGCTTTATCTGATTTACAGCTGGCTGGTGGGCGCGAGCCGCCTGCGCCTGAGCTAAGGGGAGAACGAAATGCTGAGTCCTTATATGTCGCCCATCGAACGGGTGTGGTTCTACAGCTTGCGGATTCTCTGCGGCTTGATTCTGTTGTTCCTGATCCTGCCGGTGCTGGTGATCATTCCGCTGTCGTTCAACTCCGGCAGCTTCCTGGTGTACCCGCTGCAAGGTTTCTCGCTGCACTGGTATCAGGATTTCTTCGGCTCGGCGGAATGGATGCGCGCCCTGAAGAACAGCATCATCGTCGCTCCGGCGGCGACGGTGCTGGCGATGGTCTTCGGTACGCTGGCGGCCATCGGCCTGACCCGCGGCGACTTCCCCGGCAAGGCGCTGGTGATGGCGCTGGTGATTTCGCCGATGGTAGTGCCGGTGGTGATCATCGGTGTGGCCAGTTACCTGTTCTTCGCGCCGCTGGGGCTGGGTAACAGCTTCTTCTCGCTGATCGTGGTGCACGCGGTGCTGGGTGTGCCGTTCGTGATCATTACCGTGTCGGCGACGTTGCAGGGGTTCAACCACAACCTGGTGCGGGCCGCTGCGAGCCTGGGCGCTTCGCCGCTGACCACGTTTCGCCGGGTGACCTTGCCGCTGATCGCGCCAGGCGTGATCTCCGGGGCGCTGTTTGCCTTCGCGACTTCGTTCGACGAGGTGGTGGTGACGCTGTTCCTCGCCGGCCCCGAGCAAGCGACCCTGCCACGGCAGATGTTCAGCGGAATCCGCGAAAACCTCAGCCCGACCATTGCTGCCGCCGCCACGTTGCTGATTGCCTTCTCGGTGATCCTGCTGCTGACCCTGGAATGGCTGCGTGGCCGCAGCGAAAAACTGCGCACCGCGCAGGTCTGATATCGCTTCTCGTAGGAGCCGGCTTGCTGGCGAAGGGTGCAACGCGGTGTGCCTGATACACCGCTTTCGCCGGCAAGCCGGCTCCTACAGGATCGAGTTCGGCGTGGGTCATTCATGACCTGAATGCAAGACAACCCGCAATCCCCAGCTACTATTGTGCCCAGCTCCCCTACCTATAAGAGGCTGCGCACATGAGTCTTTCCTCTTTCAAAATCGCTCACAAACTGATCACCGGCGCAGGTGCCATCGAGCAACTGTCGGCCGAGCTGACCCGCCTGGACATCGACAACCCGCTGATCGTCACCGATGCCGCGTTGGTCAAGTCCGGCACGGTCGAGCTGGCACTGGCCCAACTGGGCGGGCGCAGCTACGAGATCTTCGACCGCGTACTGCCAGACCCGGAAATTGCCATCGTCGAAGACTGCATGCAGGTCTACCGCGACGGCGGGCATGACGGCTTGATCGGCCTCGGCGGCGGCAGTGCCATCGACATTGCCAAGAGCGTCGCGGCCTATGCCGGTTACCACGGTGCGCTGGAAGATTTGTTCGGCATCGACCAAGTGCCGCGTAAAGGCCCGCCGTTGATCGCTATCCCGACCACTGCCGGCACCGGTTCGGAAGTGACCAACGTCGCCATCCTGTCCGACAAGGTGGCGCAGCTGAAGAAGGGCATCGTCAGCGACTACCTGTTGCCGGATGTGGCGCTGGTCAGCCCGCAAATGACCCTGACCTGCCCGCGTAGCGTCACGGCCGCCAGTGGCGTCGATGCGCTGGTGCATGCCATCGAGTCCTACCTGTCGGTCAACGCCTCGCCGATTACCGATGCCCTCGCTATCGGTGCCATCCAGTTGATCGCCAAGGCGTTGCCCAAGGCCTACGCCAATCCGTCGAACCTGCAAGCCCGCGAAGACATGGCCACCGCCAGCCTGATGGCCGGCATGGCGTTCGGTAACGCGGGTGTTGGCGCGGTGCATGCGCTGGCGTATCCGCTGGGCGGGCGTTTCAACATTGCCCACGGCGTCAGCAATGCCTTGCTACTGCCCTATGTCATGACCTGGAACAAGATGGCCTGCATCGAACGCATGCAGGACATCGCCGAGGCCATGGGCGTGAAGACCGCTCACCTGAGCGTCAACGAGGCGGCTGACAAAGCTGTGCAGGCCATGACCGAGTTGTGTGCGGCCGTGGAGATTCCACAGGGCCTGCGCAGTTTCGGTGTACCCGAGGACGCGCTCCCGTCCATGGCCGTGGAAGCGGCGGGGATCGAGCGCCTGATGCGCAACAATCCGCGCAAACTGAGTGCCGTCGATATCGAAAAGATCTATCGAGCGGCGTACTAGAGCCTTGGCTGTTATTCGATGATGGCAAGGTCCAATCATCGCGCTCACGGTGCGCGCGTCAAAGCATGAGGTATACAATGCGCGCCATCGTGATTCTGCTCAGAAAAGGTGCGTCATGCAGCCCTTCGTAATTGCTCCGTCGATTCTCTCCGCCGACTTCGCCCGACTGGGCGAGGAAGTGGACAACGTCCTGGCCGCTGGCGCCGACTTTGTGCACTTCGATGTCATGGACAACCACTACGTGCCGAACCTGACCATCGGCCCGATGGTCTGTGCGGCGCTGCGCAAGTACGGCGTCACTGCGCCGATCGACGCGCACTTGATGGTCAGCCCGGTCGACCGCATCGTCGGTGACTTCATCGAAGCCGGCGCGACCTACATCACCTTCCACCCGGAAGCCACCCAGCACGTCGATCGCTCCCTGCAACTGATCCGCGAGGGCGGCTGCAAATCGGGTCTGGTGTTCAACCCGGCGACCCCGCTGGACGTGCTCAAGTACGTGATGGACAAGGTCGACATGATCCTGCTGATGAGCGTCAACCCAGGCTTCGGCGGGCAGAAGTTCATCCCCGGCACCCTCGACAAGCTGCGTGAAGCGCGGGCGCTGATCGATGCATCGGGTCGCGACATTCGCCTGGAAATCGACGGTGGCGTGAACGTGAACAACATTCGCGAAATCGCTGCGGCTGGCGCCGACACCTTCGTTGCCGGCTCGGCCATCTTCAATGCGCCGAGCTATCAGGAAGTCATCGACAAAATGCGTTCCGAACTGGCGCTGGCTCGCCCATGAGTGGCTTTGAGCAGCTGTTCCCGGGGCAACTGCCGCGGCTGGTGATGTTCGATCTGGACGGTACGTTGATCGATTCGGTCCCGGACCTGGCAGTGGCTGTGGACAAGATGCTGCTCAAACTCGGTCGCCAGCCTGCCGGTCTGGGGGCCGTGCGCGAATGGGTCGGCAATGGCGCGCCGGTACTGGTGCGTCGTGCGCTGGCAGGCGGCATCGATCACTCGGCGGTGGATAACGCCGAGGCCGAGCGGGCGCTGGAGTATTTCATGCAGGCCTATGGCGAGAGCCATGAGCTGACGGTGGTCTACCCCGGCGTGCGCGACACCCTGCGGTGGCTGAAAAAGCAGGGCGTCGAAATGGCGCTGATCACCAACAAGCCGGAGCGTTTCGTCGCGCCGCTGCTGGACCAGATGAAAATCGGACGCTACTTCCGCTGGATCATCGGCGGCGACACCCTGCCGCAGAAAAAGCCCGACCCGGCGGCGCTATTTTTCGTGATGAAAATGGCCAACATCCCGGCATCGCAGTCGTTGTTTGTCGGCGATTCGCGCAGCGATGTGCTGGCGGCGAAAGCGGCGGGGGTCAAGTGCGTGGCCTTGAGCTACGGCTACAACCACGGCCGGCCGATTGCCGAAGAGTCACCTGCGCTGGTGATCGACGACCTGCGCAAGCTAATTCCCGGTTGCCTGGACACGGCCGCTGAGATAACGTTGGCCGACGCTGTCAAACCCCCTTCTGGAAACGCCATCGTGGTGGTCACTCGCAAACTCTGGATGAAAGTCATCAAGGCCCTGGCCCGCTGGCGTTGGCGCGCCTGACTTGAATCTGGCCGGCTATCCGGCGCGTTTGCATACCTGACTGTTCGACCCTCAAGCCACGAGGCACCTCATGATCCGCGAAGAATTCCTGCGTTTGGCCGCTGCCGGCTACAACCGCATCCCGCTTGCCTGCGAAACCCTGGCCGACTTCGACACACCGCTGTCGATCTACCTGAAGCTGGCCGACGAGCCCAATTCCTACTTGCTGGAGTCCGTACAGGGCGGCGAGAAGTGGGGCCGTTATTCAATCATCGGCCTGCCGTGCCGCACCGTGATGCGGGTGCATGACCATCACGTCAGCGTGACCGTCGATGGCGTCGAGACTGAAAGCCACGACGTCGAAGACCCGCTGGCCTTCGTCGAAACCTTCAAGGCCCGCTACAACGTACCGACCATTGCCGGCCTGCCACGTTTCAATGGCGGCCTGGTGGGTTACTTCGGTTATGACTGCGTGCGTTATGTGGAAAAGCGTCTGGGCAAATGCCCGAACCCGGATCCGCTGGGCGTGCCGGACATTCTGCTGATGGTTTCCGACGCGGTGGTGGTGTTCGACAACCTCGCCGGCAAGATGCACGCGATCGTCCTGGCCGACCCGGCGCAGGACGATGCCTT
Source organism: Pseudomonas sp. NFX15 (assembly GCF_049132105.1). Classification (NCBI taxonomy): domain Bacteria; kingdom Pseudomonadati; phylum Pseudomonadota; class Gammaproteobacteria; order Pseudomonadales; family Pseudomonadaceae; genus Pseudomonas; species Pseudomonas sp. NFX15. The sequence goes on along the minus strand of NZ_JAFMPV010000016.1, from coordinate 19,776 downwards.
CGAGCAAGGTCGTGCGCGCCTGGAAGAGCTGCTGGAAAAACTCCGTCAGCCGATCACCCCGCGCCGTGGCCTGGACTTCAGCAAGCAGCAGGCTGCTGACCCGGTGTTCCGCTCCAGCTTCACCCAGGACGATTACGAAAAAGCCGTCGACACCATCAAGGAGTACATCCTGGCCGGTGACTGCATGCAGGTCGTGCCGTCCCAGCGCATGTCGATCGATTTCAAGGCCGCGCCCATCGATCTGTACCGGGCGCTGCGCTGCTTCAACCCGACGCCTTACATGTACTTCTTCAACTTCGGCGACTTCCACGTCGTCGGCAGTTCGCCGGAAGTGCTGGTGCGGGTAGAAGACAACCTGATCACCGTGCGCCCGATTGCCGGCACCCGTCCACGGGGCGCCACTGAAGAGGCCGACCTGGCGCTGGAAGAGGACCTGCTGTCGGACGACAAGGAAATCGCCGAGCACCTGATGCTGATCGACCTTGGTCGCAACGACACCGGGCGTGTCTCGGAAATTGGCTCGGTGAAGCTCACCGAAAAAATGGTCATCGAGCGTTATTCCAACGTGATGCACATCGTGTCCAACGTCACCGGACAGTTGAAGGCCGGGCTGACGGCGATGGACGCGCTGCGAGCGATCCTGCCGGCGGGCACTTTGTCTGGCGCGCCGAAGATTCGCGCGATGGAAATCATCGACGAGCTGGAGCCGGTCAAGCGTGGCGTGTACGGCGGCGCAGTCGGTTACTTCGCCTGGAACGGCAACATGGACACCGCCATTGCGATCCGCACGGCGGTGATCAAGAACGGTGAACTGCACGTGCAGGCCGGTGGCGGCATCGTCGCCGACTCGGTGCCGGCGCTGGAATGGGAAGAAACCCTGAACAAACGCCGCGCGATGTTCCGCGCCGTCGCCTTGGCCGAACAAACCCCAGAAAGCTGAGTACACCAGGCAACAGGGCTTTTTGTGGCGAGGGGGCTTGCCCCCGTTGGGGCGCGAAGCGGCCCCAAGATCTGCAATCGCGTTGTATCAGGTACACCGAGTGCGAAATTTACGACTGCTCCGCAGCCGAACGGAGGCAAGCCGCCTCGCCACAGTAAGTGTTCAGCCATAAAAAAACGCGGCGCCTGTGAGGGCGCCGCGTTTTTTATGGGTTACGCATCAGAAGTCCAGCGCAACCCCAACGTTGATGCCTTGTTGGGTGAAGTCATCGTCCTTGCGAACGTTATAGCTGGCGCGCAATGCCAGGTCCTTGGTGAGGTTGTGGCTCACGCCCAGGTTCAAGCGGCTGAGGTGGGATTGCGGGGTATAGCCTTCGAGCGTGAACTGGTTGTTCGGCAGACTGTTGAGGTTGATGCCCACGTCCTGGGTGTCATCGTTGTACTCACGCTCCACCGCCACTTCGCCGAAGACCTGAGTTTGCGGAGTGAATTGATATTTGCCCTGCAGACCAGCGCCCAAGCGCCGGGAAATAGCGTCCTGATCGGCGAAGGTCAGCGCCGTGGAATCGTTGCCGTTCTCCGAGTAACCGTCGACGTTCACCTTGGAGAAGTCGGCACTGACAAACGGCGAAAGGTGCCAAGGGCTGCTGGCTTGTTGCGCAATGTCGTAGCCCAGGCGTGCGCTGAACGCTTCGACGTAGCCGCTGGTATCGCCTTTTTCACCGCGTTCATTGGCGCCCAGCTGGAATTTACGCTTGAGGCTGTCGTAATCCAGATGCCCGGCGGTCAACGCCATGTCAGCCCAAATACGGTTTTGCTGGTACTGGGCGAATGCCGTGCCCAGGTACGAGTTGAGCTTGTAGTCGGAATCGTTGCTGCCGGCTTCGAGTTTCTGGTTGTAGAACCCCGCTGCCAAACCCACGCGCCAGGCATCGTCGAGACGGTAGCTGCCACCGATGTTCAGGTTGGCACCGTAACCGTCGGCACTGACCGAACTGCGATCACCGTCAAAGTCCTGGTGCTGTCCGCCGCCGGCAACAATGGCACGCCATTGGCCGACACCTTGCCAGTTTTCCCAATCGGCCAGCCATTGGTTGCGCAACTCATCCTGATGGGCGCGCAAGGTGCCTTGGGCCATTTGCGGCAGCAAGGTCAGCTCCCACGGCGCAGCCAGCAACGAATACGCATAATCGGCAATCAGACGCTGCCCGGCTTCGGTTGGGTGGACGCCGTCGTTGTAGATCAACTTGGTCGGGTCTGGCGTGGCGCTGTTGATGCCGTAGCGGGCGTTCTCGGTGCAACCGTTACCGCTGAAGCAGGTGGCGGTCAGGTTCTGATCGGTTGCCAGGCCGAACTGCGCCGGGTTGGCGAAAGTTTCTTTGAGCAATACCGGAATGTTCAGCGGGATCACTTCGGCATTGATGTTTTGCAGCCGGCTCAGCAGTTCGGTGTTGAACTGGGCGCTGAGCTGTGTGGTGAATGCTTGCAGTGGCGTGCCGTTGATGGCCGGCGTCAGGCCGATGTCCGGCAGCAGCCAGACCATGACGTAGTTGGCGCCTGCGCTTTGCAGCGTTTGCACGCTGTCGGCCAGCCGGTCGGCGGCGGCGCTGGCTTGGGGCAGGCTGAGGATGCGGCCTTGGAGGAAGTCGTTGCCGCCACCCGACAGGTAATAAAGGGCGTTCGGGTCGGCGCGCAAGTTGTTGGACGGCAGATAACCGGCACGGACGCGTTCGCCGGTGTCGGACTTGCTGGTGATCGAGTCCAGAATCTGATCGGTGCGGTAGCCGCCGACCGCCCAGTTGTTGCCGTCGGGCTGGCCATTGCTGGCGCGCACTGCCGAAGAGGAGGACGCGGTCTGGTCTGCCGAGTAACCGAGTTTTCCACCCAGGATCTGCGTGGAGTTGAGCGAGCGGACTTCGCCGCTGCCGTCCAGATACACCGGCCCCGTCCGGTTGGTATAACGCTGCGTCGCCCCGGCAGGCCCGCCGGTGTCGGCGAAGGTCCCTGCGTCGTTGAGGCTGTCCCCGAAGACAATGAAACTGGTGTAAGGATTGGGTGCGGCGTTCGCCTGGGCGCAGGCCATCGCGAGCAAGCATCCTGCGAGCGGTACAAACAACGACTGTCTGATCATGAGCAAGTCCGTTTATTTATTGTTTTAGTCAAGCGAAACGACAGTACCAAAAACTTCCGGCCTTTTGCCATCTGTCGCGAAGCGGTGAACTGTTTCGCGGGCAGCAGCCCCGGCGATATTGCGCGCTCTGCCCAGCTAAGTTACTGTGCCGGGACGTATGAATGAGACCTTCCCCGTGTTGATCATCAGCAAACTCCTGGATCAAGTCATCAAGGCACACGCCCGCTGGCGTTGGCGCGCCTGAATTCTTTTGCCGGCCTCGCCGGACCTGTACCGATTTGCCTTCATTACCTGTTTGAAATGCCGCTTTGCTGGCGCTGCTCCAGCATCTGCCAACGCGCAGCGCTCTGCGGGTAAACCTTTCGAAGGCCATCTTTAAAGTCAGTGAATTCAAGAGGTTCTTAACGCCATGTTGCTGATGATCGATAACTACGACTCCTTTACCTACAACGTTGTGCAGTACCTGGGCGAGCTTGGCTCCCAGGTCAAAGTCGTGCGCAACGATGAATTGACCATCGCTGAAATCGAAGCCCTCAATCCTGAGCGCATCGTGGTATCCCCCGGTCCCTGCACCCCGACCGAAGCCGGCATCTCGATCGAAGCGATCAAGCATTTCGCCGGCAAGCTGCCGATTCTTGGCGTGTGCCTTGGTCACCAGTCCATCGGCCAGGCCTTTGGCGGTGACGTGGTGCGCGCACGCCAAGTGATGCACGGTAAGACTAGCCCGGTATTTCACGAGGACAAGGGGGTATTCGCAGGCCTCAATCGTCCGCTGACGGTGACCCGCTACCATTCGTTGATCGTCAAGCGCGAAACCCTGCCCGATTGCCTGGAGCTGACCGCCTGGACCCAACTCGAAGACGGCTCGGTCGACGAGATCATGGGCCTGCGTCACAAGACCCTGAACATCGAAGGCGTGCAGTTCCACCCAGAGTCGATCCTCACCGAACAGGGCCACGAACTGTTCGCCAACTTCCTTAAACAAACCGGCGGCACGCGCTAAGGACTTTTCATGAACATCAAGACAGCCCTGGGCCGTATCGTCGAGCACCTCGACCTCAGCACCGATGAGATGCGCGATGTCATGCACGAGATCATGACCGGTCAATGCACTGACGCGCAGATCGGCGCATTCATGATGGCCATGCGCATGAAGAGCGAAAGCATCGACGAAATCGTCGGCGCGGTATCGGTGATGCGCGAGTTGGCGGACAAGGTCGAACTCAACACCCTCGACGGCGTGGTCGATGTGGTCGGCACCGGTGGCGATGGCGCGAACATTTTCAACGTCTCGACCGCCGCTGCGTTCGTGGTTTCCGCCGCCGGCTGCACCGTTGCCAAACACGGCAACCGCGCGGTGTCGGGCAAAAGCGGTAGTGCCGACCTGTTGGAAGCCGCCGGCATCTACCTGAACCTGACGCCTGTTCAGGTGGCGCGTTGCATCGACAACGTGGGTATCGGTTTCATGTTTGCCCAGACCCATCACTCTGCAATGAAATACGCCGCAGGCCCGCGCAAGGACCTAGGCCTGCGCACCTTGTTCAACATGCTCGGCCCGCTTACGAATCCGGCCGGTGTGAAGCACCAGGTGGTCGGCGTGTTCACCCAGGCCCTGTGCCGGCCGTTGGCCGAAGTGTTGCAACGCCTGGGCAGCAAACACGTGCTGGTGGTGCATTCCAAGGATGGCCTGGACGAATTCAGCCTGGCTGCGCCGACCTTTGTCGCGGAACTCAAGGATGGCCAGGTCAGCGAGTATTGGGTCGAGCCGGAAGACCTCGGCATGAAGAGCCAGAGCCTGCATGGCCTGGCCGTGGATAGCCCGGCGGCTTCCCTGGAACTGATTCGCGATGCCTTGGGCAAGCGCAAGACCGAGAACGGTCAGAAAGCGGCCGAGATGATCATGCTCAATGCCGGTGCCGCGCTGTACGCGGCCGACCATGCCAGCAGCCTGAAAGAAGGCGTCGCCCTGGCACACGATGCGCTGCACACCGGCCTCGCTCGAGAAAAACTCGAGGAGCTGGGTGCCTTTACCGCGGTATTCAAAGTGGAGAATGAAGGATGAGTGTACCGACGGTTCTGGAAAAGATTCTGGCGCGCAAGATCGAGGAAGTGGCCGAGCGTAGCGCTCGCGTCAGCCTCGCCGAGCTGGAAAGCCTGGCCAAGACGGCCGATGCACCCCGTGGTTTTGCCCAGGCGTTGCTGGCTCAGGCCAAGCTGAAACAGCCGGCAGTCATTGCCGAAATCAAGAAAGCTTCGCCGAGCAAAGGCGTGATCCGCGAGAACTTCATTCCCGCCGACATCGCCAGAAGCTACGAGACGGGCGGTGCGACCTGCCTGTCGGTGCTTACCGACATCGATTTCTTCCAGGGTGCCGATGCTTACCTGCAGCAGGCCCGTGCCGCGTGCCAACTGCCGGTGATCCGCAAAGACTTCATGATCGATCCGTACCAGATCGTCGAAGCCCGTGCGTTGGGTGCCGATTGCGTACTGTTGATCGTTTCCGCGCTGGACGACGTGAAAATGGCCGAACTGGCAGCGGTGGCCAAAAGCGTCAATCTCGATGTGCTGGTTGAAGTCCACGATGGCGATGAGCTGGAGCGGGCCTTGAAAACCCTCGACACCCCGCTGGTCGGCATCAACAACCGCAACCTGCACACCTTCGACGTCAGCCTGGAAACCACCCTCGATTTGTTGCCACGTATTCCGCGTGATCGACTGGTCATCACCGAGAGCGGCATTCTCAACCGCGTCGATGTCGAGTTGATGGAAATCAGCGACGTCTACGCGTTCCTCGTCGGCGAAGCGTTCATGCGCGCCGAAAGCCCGGGTACCGAGTTGCAGCGCCTGTTCTTCCCTGAGCGCGGCGTGCCGGTCAGCGGTTCGACCCTCGACTGAAAAGCATCGCGAGCAGCCTCACTCCTACAGGAATTCGCTAATCCCATGTAGGAGCGAACCTGCTCGCGATAGCGGCATAAGCAACACCACAGACTTTTTGTCCTACGGATTTTCTTATGACCTCTCCTGTTTTCCTCACCATCGAAACCGGTCTGCAAGCCGAACAGGATCTGTTGGCCTCGGTCTGTGCTGGCGATTCAGAGTTTGGCCTGTTGTTCTGGCAACCCAGCGACCAGGCATTGGTCATGCCGCGTCGCCTGAGCCGCTTGCCAGGCTTCGAAGCCGCCTGCGAAGTCTCGGCAGCGGCAGGCTGGCCGGTGTTGCTGCGCGACACCGGCGGCGAACCGGTTCCGCAATCTGCCACCACAATCAACATTGCCCTGGTCTACGCACCACCGCGCAGCGAAAGCGACCTGAACCGCATCGAATCCGGCTACCGGCGTCTATGCGATCCGATCTGCCAGTTGCTCGATGAATTGGGCGGCGCATCATCGCTGGGTGAAATCGAAGGCGCTTTCTGTGATGGCCGCTTCAACGTCAACCTGGACGGTCGCAAAATGGTCGGCACTGCCCAGCGCTGGCGTCAGAGCCAGGGGGGGCAGCGTCCGGTGGGGTTGGTGCACGGTGCGATGCTGATGGATAACGACCGAGCGTCCATGGTCGCCGCGGTCAATCGTTTCAACGAGGCTTGCGGTCTGGAACAGCGGGTGCGCGTTGAAAGTCACATCGCGTTGCACGAGAAATTCCCGGCACCCGATGCGCTGGTTCGCCTCGAGCAACTCTATCGGTTGATGCTGGCACAGATGTTCAGCGGTTAGGTTTTCGAGCTTATCGCGTACCGAAGACCACCATGGTCTTGCCTTTGACGTCCACCAGGTTGCGTTCTTCCAGATCCTTGAGAACGCGACCGACCATCTCCCGGGAACAACCGACAATCCGTCCGATCTCCTGACGCGTTACCTTGATTTGCATGCCATCGGGGTGGGTCATTGCGTCCGGCTGTTTGCACAGTTCCAGCAGGCAACGGGCAACGCGACCGGTGACGTCGAAGAACGCCAGGTCACCGACTTTGCGCGTGGTGTTGCGCAGACGTTGTGCGATTTGTCCGCTGAGGACGTAAAGAATGTCCGGATCCTGCTGGCACAATTCACGGAATTTCGCGTAGCTGATTTCCGCGACCTCGCATTCAACCTTGGCCCGCACCCAGGCGCTACGCTCTTGCTCGAGGCCCGCCTGCTCAAACAGTCCCAGCTCACCGAAGAAGTCCCCGGCGTTGAGGTAGGAAATGATCATTTCCCGGCCGTCATCATCTTCGATCAGGATGGTGACGGAACCCTTGATGATAAAGAACAACGTCTCCGAGCGGTCGCCAGCACAAATGATGTTGCTCTTGGCCTGATAGCGACGGCGCTGGCAATGCATCAACAGTTTGTCGAGGTTCTTGATCTTGGGGGTGAGGGCAATAGCAACCATGGTTGTATCCCGAAAAGACTGCACGGTGTGTTTGGTTTTTTTATGAATAGCGAACGCTGAGGTACAGCTGGCGAAGCGCCATTGAATTGGCGTCAGCTTAACAGACACTTCCTGAAAAATTCGAGCATTTACCTACAAGGCAGTGGGATATGTCCTAGGACGCCGGGCGCTGTCAATCACGGGGCCTGTGCTAAGCTGGCGACCCTTTTTAATACAGTGGAGTCTGGGCGATGAAGGCACGCATCCAATGGGCTGGCGAAGCCATGTTCCTCGGCGAATCCGGTAGCGGTCATGTCGTGGTCATGGACGGTCCGCCCGATGCTGGCGGACGCAACCTGGGTGTCCGGCCGATGGAAATGCTCCTGCTGGGTGTTGGCGGTTGCAGCAATTTCGACGTGGTCAGCATCCTCAAGAAGTCCCGCCAGGCTGTCGAGAGCTGCGAAGCCTTCCTCGAAGCCGAGCGCGCAACGGAAGATCCGAAAGTCTTCACCAAGATCCACATGCACTTCGTGGTCAAGGGCCGCGGGCTAAAAGAAGCCCAGGTCAAGCGCGCTATCGAGCTGTCGGCCGAGAAGTATTGCTCGGCCTCGATCATGCTCGGCGCCGCGGGCGTGGAGATCACCCACGACTACGAGATCATCGAGCTCGGTTGAATCGACATTCAACTATCATAAAAGCAGTGCAGACTCTGGCGAACCCAAGCCGACGTCTGCATAATGCGCCACTTTTTTCAGGGTAGTGGCCGGTCAGCCGACAGGCCTCGCACCCGAACAAACAACCAAAATCGCCATCGCGAAGAGGTGTTAACCGTCCTACGCAGGTGCGTTGTTCGCATCTGACGGGCATGCTTGATCACGCGGCCGGGCCGCAAACACATAGAGAGTTTTTAACGGTGAAAAGCAAACTCAAGCTCCACGGGTTCAATAACCTGACAAAGACCTTGAGCTTCAACATCTATGACATCTGCTACGCGGAAACCCCGCAAGACCAGCAGGCCTACGTCGAGTACATCAATAAAGAGTACAACGCGAAGCGCCTGACGCAGATCCTCACGGAAGTTGTCGATATCATTGGTGCCAATATCCTGAACATCGCCAGTCAGGACTATGAGCCGCAAGGCGCCAGCGTCACGATCCTGATTTCCGAAGAGCCGGTGACCCCGACCGACAGTCAGATCGAAGAGTCTCCGGGCCCGTTGCCCGAAATCATTCTGGCCCACCTCGACAAGAGCCACATCACGGTGCACACCTACCCGGAAATCCATCCGGTCAGCGGGATTGCCACGTTCCGTGTGGACATCGACGTGTCGACCTGTGGCGTCATTTCACCGCTTAAAGCGCTCAACTTCCTGATTCACCAGTTCGATTCGGACATCGTAACCGTGGATTACCGTGTGCGCGGCTTTACCCGTGACATTGAAGGCAAGAAGCACTTCATCGACCACGAGATCAACTCGATCCAGAACTACCTGTCCGAAGACACTCGCGACGCGTACCAGATGACCGACGTGAACGTGTACCAGGAAAACCTGTTCCACACCAAGATGCTGCTGAAGAACTTCGAACTGGACAACTACCTGTTCGGCGACGCCACCAGCAACCTGTCCTCTGAGCAACGCGCCCAGGTGACCGAGCGGGTGAAACATGAAATGCTCGAAATCTTCTACGCGCGCAACATGTCGTAAGATTCCCGGGCACTAAAAAGGCGACTCCCTCACGGCAGTCGCCTTTTTATTTGTCGATTAAATTCCCTGTAGGAGCTGGCTTGCCAGCGAAGAGGCCCCATCAGCCCCTACAGGTATCAGATGCGATAAGTACTCTTGGTCATCACCTTGGCCAGCAAACTCATCCCGAACTTCACCGGCGCCGGAAAACGAAACCCGCCCGCATCCAGCGCGCTTTCCGCGTGCTGTTCTTCATCAACGCGCATCTGCTCAAGAATCGCCCGGGACTTTTCATCCTCGGCTGGCAATTGCTCCAGGTGTTCGTTCAGGTGCTTGCACACCTGGTCTTCCGTTGCCGCCACAAAGCCCAGGCTGACTTTGTCGCTGATCAGGCCGGCCACGGCACCAATCCCGAACGACATGCCATAAAACAGCGGGTTGAGAATGCTGGTGTGACTGCCCAGTTGATGAATGCGTTGTTCGCACCACACCAGGTGATCGATTTCTTCCTCGGCGGCATGCTCCATGGCGGCGCGCACTTGCGGCAGCTTGGCGGTCAGCGCCTGCCCCTGATACAGCGCCTGGGCACAAACTTCGCCGGTATGGTTGATGCGCATCAGGCCGGCAACGTGGCGCTTGTCTTCGTCGCTCAGGGTCGCGTCCGGCTGCACGATGGCAGGCGAAGGGCGGTACGGCTGGCCGCTGAAGGGCAGCAGGGTACGCATCGCGGCATCGGCTTGCAGCAGAAGACGGTCAATCGGCGAGTAGTGACGTTGGGTAGTCATGCTGACCTCCGGGGGGATTTCGGTGGCCAGTTTAACCCAATCGGCCGGGTAAGGTTTGCGCTGGGTCATTGTGATACTGGGGTTGTGACAATGCGGTGATGCCGTTTTGTAGGAGCGGGCTTGCCCGCGAAAACGGGGTGTCAGTCAACAAAAAATGTTGAAGGTGAGACCCTTTTCGCGAGCAGGCTCGCTCCTACAGGTGCGATCGCGATCAGCCCGGCGGCCAGTGCATCTGGCGCTGACCCAGCACATGCATATGAATGTGGTAGACGGTTTGGCCGCCTTCTTCATTGCAGTTCATGACCACGCGGAAGCCTTTCTCGCAGCCCAGTTCCAGTGCCAGGCGCTGGGCGGTGAACAGGATGTGCCCGGCCAATGCCTTGTCGTCCTCGGTCAGGTCGTTCAAGGTGCGGACCGGTTTCTTCGGGATCACCAGGAAATGCACCGGTGCCTGTGGGGCAATGTCGTGGAAGGCCAGTACCTGGTCGTCCTCGTAAATGATCTTCGCCGGGATTTCCCGGTTGATGATCTTGGTGAACAGAGTATCCACAGCTGTTTTCTCCGTTGTTTGGGCTGGCCCGAGTGTACTCATGGCGTAGGCCGGCGCCCAGTTCTTTACCTTGAATCCGCTCAGCGCGGGCAGTAGGCCTTGATGACCATGCCGGCGATGGTTCGGGTCAGCCAGCGCGAGCCGAGCCGCGGCAGGAAGGCGAACCAACGGTTACGCCGTCCCGGAATGATGATTGCCTGATTTTTTTCCAGGGCGCGCACGGTGTAGAGCGCCACTTCCTCCGGGCTCATCAGCAGTTTGCTGCTGCTCAGTTTGTCGCTGTTGAGTTGCGCGGTACGGAAAAACGCCGTGCGAGTTGGCCCGGGGCAGAGCACGGAAACCTTGACCGCACATTTTTTCAGCTCGACACGCAAGCCTTCGGAAAAGTGCAGCACGTACGCCTTGCTGGCGTGATAAGTGCTCATCCACGGCCCCGGTTGAAACGCTGCCACCGATGCCACATTCAGGATCTGCCCGCCACCTTGCAGGGCCATGCTGTTGCCGATGGCGTGGCACAGGCGGGTTAGGGCGAGGATGTTGACTTCGATCAGGTCCTGCTCGGTCATCCAGTCCTGGGCCAGAAACGGACCGCATGTACCGATGCCGGCGCAGTTGACCAACAGATCGATCTGCCGGTCACCTTCTTCCAGCTCCAGCAGGAACCCGGACAGGCGCAGCGGCTCGCCCAGGTCGCAGGCACGGAACAACACTTCCACGCCGAACCGTTGGGTCAGTTCGATCGCAATACTTTCCAGCTGATCACGTTGTCGGGCCACCAGAATCAGGCTGCGGCCGCGGCGGGCCAGCGCTTCGGCCATGGCCAGGCCGATGCCGCTGGATGCGCCAGTGATCAGAGCGTAACGGGTCATGCAGTTCTCCATCGCAACAGCTCCGCGCCGCGACGCAGGTGTCACGGGCCAGGAGCGCTGTTCATTCTTTCGCAGAGTCTACAGGGGGCTGGGCCTCTTCGGCTGCATCGTCAGTGGAATTTGGCGCCGGTTCGACCTCGACGTCGATTTCATCGGTGTTCATCGTGCTGCTTTCGTAGCTGCTCTGGGCGGCGTTTTCGTATCCTTCCTGAATTGCCGAGAGACCACCGGCCAGCGCACCGACCAGGATCAGCGCGATCATGGCCAGCCACAGCACCGACAATACCTTGACCGCGGTACTGTTCGGCGGGGGCGGCGGGCCGTAGCGGTTGGCGGTCTGGTTACCCGGCACCACCATGATCACGAATGGAAAAAAACTGCCTACAAAAGGCAGCAGACTCAGCAGCCACAGCCAGCCGGACCAGCCGATATCGTGCAAGCGCTGAACGCTGATCTGGATGCCGACGAAGGCAAATCCGACGAACAGGATCAGGCCCAGCAAGCCGCCGAGGATCAGGCCGGCGGTCGAGTCTGCACCAATAAGCGCCAGGGCGACCAAGGCAAACGTCCCGCAAACCGCCATCAGGACAAGGGTCAGCACCAGCGTCCAGGCGAGGTAACGCAGGCGGCCGATACGACCGGCGAAGCTGAAGGGCTTGAGCGTGGCCAACTGCGCCACGTCTTCACCGACGGCGGCGCGAGGCGGGGCATAAGGCGATTGCGGTTGCGCCAAGGCAGTTTGAGGGGCGGGCGGGGTATGGTCTTGGACGTCGGCGAGGTTCAACTCGATCGGCGTTTCGACTTCGATTCGGGCATCGATCCCGGTTTTGCTCAGCGCCTGCAGATAGGTCTGGGCATCGGCGTGGGTCAGATTACGTTTGAGCGCAACCGGACGGCCGCTGAACAGACGCTCGATGGCCGTGACATCGCTTTTGAACAATCCGGCGAGATTGAGCTTTGCCGTGGCGATGTCGACCCCGGGCAGCAAGGCCCCCTCGAAGACGATCTTGAAACGGTTGTCGCCCATGTTCGAGGCATCCTTGTCACGAGACGTTGAAAGAAAAGTGTGTTCGGGCGAGTGTAAGGCCAGCCGAACCGGGCTGGCCAAGGTTTGCTGTCAGCGCGGCCAGCGTTTGGACAATTGCGCCGCCTGTTCCAGGGCCTGGCGGTATTCCGCGTCCAGGCGTGCGACCAATTGCTCGACACTCGGCAAATCGTCGATTTCTCCAACACCCTGGCCGGCGGACCAGACGGTTTTCCAGGCCTTGGCCTCATCGCTGACCGGTTTAAGCTTGGAACCGAAGTTGATCTCGCCCTTGCCTTGCAATGCCGCCATGTCGAAACCGGCGGCCTCCAGGCTCTGGCGCATGAAGCTCGCAGGAATACCTGACACGGCTGGAGTATGGACGATGTCCGCTGCCTTGGATGTCAGCAGCATTTCTTTGTAGGCGTCAGGTGCATGACTTTCGGTGGTGCCGATAAATCGCGTACCGAAGTAGGCCAGATCCGCACCGAGCAATTGCGCGGCGAGAATTTCGTGACCGTGGTTCAGGCAGCCGGCCAGCAACAGGGTCTTGTCGAAGAATTGGCGGATTTCGGCAATCAACGAAAACGGACTCCAGGTCCCGGCGTGGCCACCGGCGCCCGCGGCCACGGCGATCAAGCCATCGACACCCGCTTCGGCGGCTTTTTCGGCGTGGCGACGAGTCGTCACGTCATGGAACACCAGGCCGCCGTAACTGTGCACCGCGTCGACCACTTCTTTCACGGCGCCAAGGCTGGTGATCACGATTGGCACTTTGCGCTCGACGCAAATCTGCAGGTCTGCCTGTAAACGCGGATTGCTGTTGTGGACGATCAGGTTCACGGCATAAGGCGCCGGGTTTTCCAGCGTCGCCAACCCGGCTTCGATTTCTTCCAGCCAGGCCTTGAAACCACTGCTCTCGCGCTGGTTCAGCGCCGGGAAGCTGCCGACCACGCCCTGGCGACAGCAGGCGAGTACCAATTGTGGGTTGGAAATCAGGAACATCGGCGCGGCCACCACGGGCAGGCGCAAACGTTGTTCGAGCAGAGCGGGCAGCGACATTGGAAATACCCCGGTGAGTTGGTGCCTATTGGATTTAGAACGGCCGAACGACGACCAGAATTACGATTGCCAGCAATATCAGAACCGGCACTTCATTGAACCAGCGATAGAAGACATGGCTGCGGGTGTTTTCGCCACGGGCAAAGCGTTTTACCTGCGCGCCGCACATATGGTGGTAGCCAATCAGCAACACGACCAGGGTCAGCTTGGCATGTATCCAGCCACCCTGGGTGAAGATGCTCGGGTTGAGGTAGATGAGCCAGCCGCCGAAGATCAGCGTGGCGATCATCGCCGGGCCCATGATGCCGCGGTACAGCTTGCGCTCCATGACGCTGAAGCGTTCCTTGCTGATCGTGTCTTCACTTTGAGCGTGATAGACGAACAGGCGCGGCAAGTAGAACAGGCCGGCAAACCAGCACACGACGCTGACGATATGAAACGCTTTGAGCCACAGATAGAGCATTTTTGGTTATTCCAGGATTGGCGGTAGCCGCAATAGTAGAGGCGAGAGCGTCCGCACGTCACCTTGACGGTTGTCGCAGGGGCGCGCGGCCCCTATTATCGACGGCTTTCCAGTGGGTTCGTTGAGGGCAGGTTTATGGTCAAGGTCGGTATCGTCGGCGGCACGGGTTACACCGGTGTCGAACTGCTGCGTCTGTTGGCGCAGCATCCGCAAGCTGAAGTGGTGGTCATCACTTCCCGATCCGAGGCCGGCCTGGCCGTTGCCGACATGTACCCGAACCTGCGAGGCCATTACGACGGCCTGGCCTTCAGCGTTCCGGACATCAACACCCTGGGCGCTTGCGATGTGGTGTTCTTCGCCACGCCGCACGGTGTCGCTCACGCCCTGGCAGGCGAGTTGCTGGCGGCCGGGACCAAGGTTATCGACCTGTCGGCCGACTTCCGCCTGCAAGATGCTGATGAGTGGGCCAAGTGGTACGGTCAGCCGCATGGTGCGCCAGAACTGCTGGACGAAGCCGTGTACGGCTTGCCGGAAGTCAATCGCGAGCAGATCAAGAAAGCGCGCTTGATTGCTGTGCCGGGCTGCTACCCAACCGCCACGCAATTGGGTTTCCTGCCATTACTCGAAGCGGGCCTGGCGGACACCAAATCCCTGATTGCTGACTGCAAGTCCGGCGTCAGCGGTGCCGGTCGTGGCGCCTCGGTGGGCTCGCTGTACTCCGAAACATCGGAAAGCATGAAAGCCTACAGCGTCAAAGGGCATCGCCACTTGCCGGAAATCCGCCAGGGCCTGCGTCGCGCTGCGGGCAAGAACGTCGGCCTGACCTTCGTACCGCACCTGACGCCGATGATTCGCGGCATTCACTCCACGCTCTATGCCACTGTCGTTGATCGCTCGGTGGACTTGCAGGCATTGTTTGAAAAGCGTTACGCCAACGAGCCGTTCGTCGACGTCATGCCGGCCGGCAGCCATCCGGAAACCCGTAGCGTGCGCGGTGCCAACGTTTGCCGAATCGCGGTGCATCGTCCACAGGACGGCGATCTGGTGGTAGTGCTGTCGGTGATCGACAACCTGGTCAAAGGCGCGTCGGGTCAGGCTGTGCAGAACATGAACATTCTGTTTGGGCTGGATGAACGTCTGGGCCTGTCCCACGCCGGCATGCTGCCGTAAGGTTTATCGCGAGTAGCCAAAAGGCCCGTCTGACGGGCCTTTTTGCATGGTGGGCCGGCGATTGGGTTGGTTGATATACCATAACAATAGTTGACCGCTTTTCTAGGAGAAGCGGATAATGCGCGTCATCACGCAATATGACGGCTTAGCGCCGGGAGATAGTCAGCATGAGCGTCGAATCCTTCACCCCCACGGCTTTGCAATTCACCCACGGTGCCGCGCACAAGGTGAAGAGCCTGGTCGATGAAGAGGGGAATGATCGCTTGAAGCTGCGCGTATTCGTTACGGGCGGCGGTTGTTCAGGTTTTCAGTATGGCTTTACCTTCGATGAAGAAGTGGCCGATGACGACACCATCGTCGAGCGCGAAGGCGTGAGCCTGGTGGTCGATCCGATGAGCTTCCAGTACCTGGCGGGTGCCGAGGTGGACTACCAGGAAGGTCTGGAAGGTTCGCGTTTCGTCATCAAGAACCCAAACGCGACCACCACGTGTGGCTGCGGCTCTTCGTTCTCGATCTGATCTGCACACCGGTATTACAAAACGCCGCAGGGTCTCGGGACTCCGCGGCGTTTTGCTGTCTGGAGGATTTACGCGGGGTAGATGGCGCCGAGCACGCGCAAGCCGCGGGCGCCGGTAACGCTGGGGCGGTTGGCGGCGATGCCTTCGAGGCAGCAATGAGCGAGCCAAGCGAAGGCCATGGCTTCGACCCAGTCAGGGTCTACGCCGTAGGTGGCGGTGCTGCTGACGCTGGCGTCCGGCAGCCACTCGGCCAGGCGATGCATCAAGGCAGTGTTGTGGGCGCCGCCGCCGCAGACCAGCAGTTCCTGCGTATCGACCTGGGCACTTTGCAGGGATTCGATAATCGTCAGTGCGGTCAACTCAAGCAGCGTCGCCTGCACATCTTCGGCGGCGAAGGCTGGCAGGCGGGCCAGGTGCTGTGTCAGCCACGGCAGGTTGAACACTTCCCGGCCTGTGCTCTTCGGGCCTTTGGTCACAAAAAACGGATCGCTGAGCAGGGCATTCAACAGTGTCGGTTGAACCTTGCCGCTCGCAGCCCATTGGCCGTCACGGTCAAAGTGCTCGCCGCGTTGCTGGTGAATCCAGGCGTCGAGTAGCACGTTGCCGGGGCCGCAGTCGAAACCTGAGACAGGTTTGCCGGGCTCGATCAGGCTGAGATTGCTGAAGCCGCCGACGTTCAAGACGGCGCGGTTGCCGGTGCGCTGTTCAAACAAGGCTTCGTGAAAG
This sequence comes from Pseudomonas sp. NFX15, assembly GCF_049132105.1. Classification (NCBI taxonomy): domain Bacteria; kingdom Pseudomonadati; phylum Pseudomonadota; class Gammaproteobacteria; order Pseudomonadales; family Pseudomonadaceae; genus Pseudomonas; species Pseudomonas sp. NFX15. Next base: position 3,508 of record NZ_JAFMPV010000016.1, on the reverse strand, counting down.
GCGGGCACCAACGGCGCGCCCTGTCCGCCGGCGGCAACGTCGCGACTGCGGAAGTCGCTGACCACGGTTATGTTGGTCAGCTCTGTCAGCAAGGCTGGATTGCCGATTTGTACGGTGAAACCACGCGCCGGTTCGTGGCGGATGGTCTGGCCATGGCTGCCAATCGCACGGATGTCATCCGGCTTCAGTTGCTGTTGAGCGAGAAGCGCGTGAATCCCTTGGGCGGCCAGTTTCACCCAGTTCTGTTGGGCGATAGCGGAGCGGGCGATTTCGTCCGGGCCGCTTGCGCATAAGCCAAGCAGCTGCGCGCGAAGGGCGTCAGGCATCGGAATGTAGTGGGAGGCGATCAGCTTGATTGCCGGGGCTTGCTCGATCAGTGCGATGTCCAGGCCATCAAGGCTGGTTCCGGACATCACACCTATATAGAGCGCCATCGCTTAGCGCTTGCTCGAAGCCAGCAGGGTGGCCTTTTCCTGCTCCATGCGCGCCATCAACGGCTGGCTCTGGGCGAGGAAGCGTGCGCGTTCTGCCTTGGCGATCGGGTCGGCCATTGGCAATTTCTGGCCCAGTGGGTCGACGTGTACACCGTTGACCTGGAACTCGTAGTGCAGGTGCGGCCCGGTGGAAAGGCCGGTGGTGCCGATATAGCCAATCACCTGGCCTTGTTTCACGGTACCGCCAGTCTTCACGCCCTTGGCGAAGCCTTGCATATGGCCGTACAGCGTGGTGTAGGTATTGCCGTGCTGGAGGATCACGGTATTACCGTAGCCACCACGGCGGCCAGCCAACAAGACTTTGCCATCTCCGGCAGCCTTGATCGGTGTGCCGCGCGGCGCTGCGTAGTCCACGCCTTTGTGGGCGCGGATCTTGTTCAGGATCGGGTGTTTGCGGCCCATGGAAAACTTGGAGCTGATGCGGGCGAAGTCTACCGGCGTACGGATGAACGCCTTGCGCATGCTGTTGCCATCCGCCGTGTAGTAGCTGCTGTTGCCCTGCTTATTGGTATAGCGCACGGCGGTGTAGGTCTTGCCGCGGTTGGTGAAGCGCGCCGACAGGATCGGGCCATTGCCAACGGCTTTGCCGTTGACCACTTTTTGTTCGTAGATCACGTCGAACTCGTCGCCCTGGCGAATATCCTGGGCGAAGTCGACGTCGTAGCCAAACACGCTGGCCATGTCCATGGTCAGGCTGTGGGACAACCCGGCGCGGGCCGCCGATTGCGACAGTGAGCTATTGATCACGCCATGAACGTAAGCGGAGCGTACGCTCGGTTTCGCGGAAATACGATTGAACGTATAGCCCTTGTCGTTCTTGGTCAGGCTGATGCTTTCGAGGTCGCTGAGTTTGCTGTGCAGGTTGTTCAATTGGCCGTCGGGGCTCAGTTCGAACTCGAGTTTTTGCCCGTGCTTGAGCTGGCTGAACTGCTTGGCCTGCTTGTCGCTGGCGAGGATTTCATGCACGGAGGCGGCTGGAAGGCCGACTTTCTCGAACAGCGTGGACAGGGTGTCACCCTTGGCGACGATCACTTCCCTGTGGCTTGCTGGCTTCTTTTCTTCGACGACCGGAGCCGGCTCGGCTTGAGCGGTTTGCTGGGGCTCTTCGGCGCTGTTATCGATCTGCGCGAAGGGAGACGCTGCGGGTTCATTTGTGGCTTGAACGGCTTGGGCGGCGTCTTGATCTTGTGTCAATTGTTCAGCAGGGCTTTCCAGTTCAAGACTCAGGGTCGTCTTTTTGGCTTCAACATCGCTGGAAGGGAATACCAGGAGCGCCAGACTGAGAAGGGCGGCGATGCCACTTGCGGCAAGCAAGTGGGTTTTCGGGTAAAGCGGCGGCGCTTTAGACGATTCAGTGGTCATAAGTGGCTTTGACTTTGAAAAAGATGAATTGGAAAAGATGAATGACATGATGAAGATGAAATAACTGTATAAAATATAACCAAATCATCTCTGAAGCAAGTCCACAGACAGTCTGTCTGTGGATTGGTGCCCGTGCGCCGGGCAAACCTTGTATTTGACGCCCGATCTTGTATGGTTGGTTCCCTTTGAATCTGAGCCTTGCAGGTTGGTTATGAAGTCGGTTGAAGAGCAGCTAGCGCTGATCAAACGTGGTGCAGAAGAACTGTTGGTCGAGTCCGAGCTGATTGAGAAGCTCAAGCGTGGCCAACCGCTGCGTATTAAGGCGGGCTTCGATCCAACCGCTCCGGACCTGCACCTGGGTCACACCGTGCTTATTAATAAGCTGCGTCAGTTCCAGGAGCTGGGGCATCAGGTGATCTTCCTTATAGGTGACTTCACCGGGATGATCGGTGATCCGAGTGGCAAGAGCGCCACGCGTCCGCCGCTCACTCGCGAGCAGGTCCTCGAGAATGCCGAGACCTACAAGACTCAGGTGTTCAAGATTCTTGATCCGGCAAAAACCGAAGTGGCCTTCAACTCCACCTGGATGGATCAGATGGGGCCGGCCGACTTCATTCGCCTGACTTCGCAGTACACCGTGGCCCGCATGCTCGAGCGCGATGACTTCGACAAGCGCTACACGACCAATCAACCCATCGCCATTCATGAGTTCCTGTATCCGCTGGTTCAGGGTTACGACTCGGTCGCGCTTCGCGCAGACGTTGAGTTGGGTGGGACTGATCAGAAGTTTAACTTGTTGATGGGGCGTGAGCTGCAGCGTGGTTATGGTCAGGAAGCCCAGTGCATCTTGACCATGCCGCTGCTTGAAGGCCTGGATGGCGTGAAGAAGATGTCCAAGTCCTTGGGCAACTACGTCGGTATCCAGGAAACGCCGGGTGTGATGTACGGCAAGCTGGTTTCCATTCCGGATGCGCTGATGTGGCGCTACTTCGAGTTGCTCAGCTTCCGCTCCATGGATGAGATCAATGCATTGCGCGCTGATGTGGAGGCGGGTGCCAATCCGCGCGACATCAAGATCAAGCTGGCTGAGGAGATCGTTGCGCGCTTCCATGGTGAGGAGGCTGCGGCCAATGCTCACCGTGCTGCCGGTAACCGTATGAAGGATGGTGAGCTGCCGGACGATCTGCCTGAGATCGAGTTGACCGCTGCCGAAGATATGCCGATTGCTGCCGTTCTTAACAAGGCAGGCCTGGTAAAGAACTCGGCTGTGGCGCGCGACCTTCTCGGTTCGGGTGGCGTGCGTATAGATGGTGAGGTCGTTGACCGCACCTTTATATACGCGGTGGGTGCAACCCATGTGTGCCAGGCAGGGAAGAAGGCATTTGCGCGTATTACGCTTAAAGCCGAATAAAGTCAGAATAAGGGGTTGACGGCGAATTTTAGAAGCCTATAATTCGCCCCACTTCCGGCACAGTCGAAACGGAAAACTCCTTGGTAAACAACGAGTTACGAGGTTTTCGGCAGTAGGTGCTTCAGTTCATCGAAGCCAAAAGGAAGTTGAAAAAGAGGTGTTGACAGCGGCGTGTAACGCTGTAGAATTCGCCTCCCGCTGACGAGAGATCTGAGGCGCAAGTGGTTGAAGTTGTTAAGGA
>NZ_JAFMPV010000015.1:0-134133 GCF_049132105.1 Pseudomonas sp. NFX15 | reverse complement strand
GCGATGTTCGTCACACCCACAGATTTAAGTCGGGTGAGAGGGACCCTTCGCTGGCAAGCCAGCTCCTACAAAGAAAGCATCAAGCCTGACATTCCGTGAATTCCTATAACAAGAAACCGGAGAACCATCATGTCGTTAAGCGTGTTCGACCTGTTCAAGATTGGCATCGGCCCCTCCAGTTCCCACACCGTAGGCCCGATGCGTGCCGCTGTGCGTTTCGTCGAAGGCCTGCGCCGTGAAGGACTGCTGACGGCCACCACCTGCGTCAAGGTCGAGTTGTACGGCTCGCTGGGCGCCACCGGCAAGGGGCATGGCAGTGACAAGGCTGTGTTGCTGGGCCTGGAAGGTGAACACCCGGACACCGTCGACACCGAAACCGTCGCTGCGCGCCTGCAGACCATTCGTGGCAACGGACGCTTGAACCTGCTCGGCGAACACAGCATTGCGTTCAACGAGAAAGAACACCTGGCGATGATTCGCAAACCGTTGCCCTATCACCCCAACGGCATGATTTTCCGCGCCTTCGACGCCGCAGGCCTGCAAGTGCGCAGCCGCGAGTACTACTCGGTCGGCGGCGGTTTCGTAGTCGATGAAGACGCCGCCGGCGCCGACCGCATCGTCGAAGACGCCACGCCCCTGACCTTTCCATTCAAAAGTGCCAAGGATCTTCTCGGTCATTGCGTCAAATACGGGCTGTCGATCAGCCAGGTGATGCTGACCAACGAAAGCGCCTGGCGACCGGAAGCGCAGACCCGCGCCGGTCTGCTGAACATCTGGCAAGTGATGCAGGACTGCGTCGCTGCCGGTTGCCGCAATGAGGGCATCCTGCCGGGCGGTCTGAAGGTCAAGCGTCGGGCCGCCGCACTGCATCGGCAATTGTGCAAAAATCCCGAATCGTCCCTGCGCGACCCGCTGTCGGTGCTCGACTGGGTCAACCTTTACGCGCTGGCGGTCAACGAAGAAAACGCCAACGGCGGGCGCGTCGTCACGGCGCCCACCAATGGTGCGGCCGGGATCATTCCAGCCGTGCTGCATTACTACATGCGTTTCATCCCCGGTTCGAATGACGACGGCGTGGTGCGTTTTCTGCTCACGGCCGCGGCGATCGGCATTCTGTACAAGGAAAACGCCTCGATCTCCGGCGCCGAAGTCGGCTGCCAGGGCGAGGTTGGCGTGGCGTGTTCGATGGCCGCCGGCGCCCTGTGCGAAGTACTCGGCGGCAGCGTGCAGCAAGTGGAAAACGCCGCGGAAATCGGCATGGAACACAACCTTGGGCTGACCTGCGACCCGATTGGCGGACTGGTGCAAGTGCCGTGCATCGAGCGCAACGCCATGGGTTCGGTCAAGGCCATCAATGCCGTGCGCATGGCCATGCGCGGCGACGGGCAACACTTCGTCTCCCTCGACAAGGTCATCCGCACCATGCGCCAGACCGGCGCCGACATGAAAAGCAAATACAAGGAAACCGCCCGTGGCGGTTTGGCGGTCAACATTATCGAGTGCTGATTGCCCAGCGCATCCGCACACTTTTCCAGGAGCTGAATATGTCCACCGAACAACTGTTGAAAACCCCGCTGCACGCACTGCACATCGAACTCGGCGCACGCATGGTGCCGTTTGCCGGCTACGACATGCCGGTGCAATACCCGCTGGGCGTGATGAAAGAACACCAGCACACCCGCGAACAGGCCGGCTTGTTCGACGTCTCGCACATGGGCCAGATCCGCCTGACCGGCGCCAATGCTGCCAAGGCCTTGGAAACCCTGGTGCCGGTGGACATCATCGACCTGCCGGTGGGCATGCAGCGCTACGCGATGTTCACCAATGCGACGGGCGGCATCCTCGATGACCTGATGGTGGCCAACCTGGGCAACGACGAACTGTTCCTGGTGGTCAATGCCGCTTGCAAGGACCAGGACCTGGCGCACCTGCGCCAGCACATCGGCGAGCAGTGCACCCTCGAGCCGCTGTTCGAAGAGCGCGCACTGCTGGCCCTGCAAGGCCCTGCCGCGGTGACCGTGCTGGCGCGTCTGGCCCCTGAAGTTGCGAAAATGACCTTCATGCAGTTCGCCCGCGTAAAACTGCTTGGCGTGGATTGTTTCGTCAGCCGTTCGGGTTACACCGGCGAAGACGGTTTCGAAATCTCCGTGCCGGCCGCCAACGCCGAAGCCGTGGCTCGCGCACTGCTGGCCGAACCGGAAGTGGCGGCCATCGGCCTGGGTGCCCGCGACTCGCTGCGCCTGGAAGCCGGCCTGTGTCTGTATGGACATGACATGAATACCAACACCACGCCTATTGAAGCGAGCCTGCTGTGGGCCATCTCCAAGCCGCGTCGTGCCGAGGGTGCACGGGCCGGCGGCTTCCCGGGCGCTGAAACCGTATTCGCCCAGCAACAGGCGGGCGTGAAGCGTAAACGTGTAGGTTTGCTACCCCAGGAACGCACCCCGGTGCGCGAAGGTGCCGAGATCGTCAACGAAGCCGGCGACATCATCGGTAGCGTCTGCAGCGGCGGTTTCGGACCGACCCTGGGCGGGCCGCTCGCCATGGGCTATGTCGACAGCGCCTATATCGCACTGGAGACACCCGTTTGGGCGATCGTCCGTGGGAAAAAGGTACCTTTGCTTGTAAGCAAAATGCCATTTGTTCCGCAACGCTACTATCGCGGTTGATTGAATGTTCCTATAAGTAACGCAGTTGCGTTAACGGTGCACTAATGTGTAACGCAACTGCCATAAAATAGTGCATTGTTTGGCTCTAAGCTTCGATTATGAACTTTGCTTATAACGATCGAAAACTATTGAACAAGCTAAACGTATAAGCAGCACTAGTGGACTGACTAAACGCCATCAACCTGAGCAAATACGGGCCCTTCACGGGGGCTTGTTTTTTCTCCCGTAGTTGGCGTAGAGTTTGTTCACTGTGTTTGCATGGGTCGCTTGGAATCGTGACCTGGGCAGTAGCCTACAAGTTAGCTACATCCCGTTCGACGTCTTCTTACTCTCCTGCAACCAGCCCCAGTACTCTTTCATGAGAAGGAGACTGTCATTAATTTTTGCGTCAAAGGAAATAAGAAATGTCCCAACGTCAGAGCGGTACCGTCAAGTGGTTTAACGACGAGAAAGGTTTTGGTTTTATCACTCCTGAAAGCGGTCCGGATCTGTTCGTGCATTTCCGCGCCATCCAGGGCAACGGCTTCAAGAGCCTGAAAGAAGGCCAGAAAGTGACTTTCATTGCCGTGCAAGGCCAGAAAGGCATGCAGGCTGACGAAGTACAAGCAGAAGCCTAATCTTCTGTAACGAAAAAGCCCCTGATGCTGACATCAGGGGCTTTTTTGTGCGCGTAAATCCGTAAAATGGCTTCTTTTTCGCCGAGAGCCTGCCATGTCGAAACACCTGCTTACTCCCCAGGGCGACTTTCCTGCCGCTGGCCTGGGTCGTCGCCTGGCAGCGATGTTCTATGACTTCCTGTTGTGCACCGCCCTACTGATCGTCACCAGCGGTCTCTACAAGATGATCCAGATGGCGATCATCGGCGAAGAAAAAATGCGCACCCTGACCGAAGCGGGCGCGCTGGACGGCGATCCGTTGCTCTCAACGGTGCTGCTGTTCGTGTTGTTCGGCTTCTTCGCCAAGTTCTGGACCTGGTCGGGTCAGACCCTGGGCATGCAGGTCTGGTGCATCCGCGTGCAGAATGCCGACGGCTCGGCCATCAGCCTGTGGCAGGCGCTGCTGCGCTTTGTGGTGTCGATTGCATCCCTGCTGTGCGTTGGCCTGGGCTTCCTCTGGTCGCTGTTCGACAAGCAGCAACGCAGCTGGCACGACATGTATTCCAACACCCAACTTGTGCAGATCCCGAAGAAGATCAAATAATTCTCTGACGCAAAAACCACTGTAGGAGCAAGCCTGCTCGCGATGGCGGTGCATCAGTCAACATTGATATGACTGACAGACCGATATCGCGAGCAGGGCTCACTCCTACAGTTTTTATGCGGCGTTCCTGCCTCAGGCGTTACCGGCCAGCTTCATCCGCGCCGCTTGGGTGAAATCCAGCATGCGCTTGAGCGGTCGAATCGCCTGGGGCACCAGGGCAGGGTCGACAAAGATCTCGTTCGATCCCTCTTTCAACGCCTTGAGCGTGCGCTCCAGGGTGTTCATGGCCATCCAAGGGCAATGCGCGCAACTGCGGCACGCCGCGCCGTTACCCGCCGTCGGCGCCTCGATAAAGACCTTGTCCGGGCACAGTTGCTGCATCTTGTAGAAAATACCGCGGTCGGTCGCCACGATCAGCGTTTTGTTCGGCAGGCTCTGCGCTGCGGCAATCAGTTGGCTGGTAGAGCCCACGGCATCGGCCAGCTCGATCACCGAGGTCGGCGACTCCGGGTGCACCAGAATGGCCGCGTCCGGATACAGCGCCTTCATGTCTTCGAGCTGCTTGGACTTGAACTCCTCGTGAACGATGCAGGCACCGTCCCACAGCAGCATGTCGGCACCGGTCTGGCGCTGGATGTAGGTGCCCAGGTGCTTGTCCGGACCCCAGATGATGGTCTCGCCGTTATCCATCAGGCTTTCGACGATTTCCAGTGCGCAACTCGACGTCACGACCCAGTCCGCCCGGGCTTTGACCGCCGCCGAGGTATTGGCGTACACCACCACGGTGCGTTCCGGGTGCTGATCGCAGAACGCGGAAAATTCGTCCACCGGGCAACCCAGGTCCAGCGAGCAAGTCGCTTCGAGGGTCGGCATCAGCACGCGTTTTTCCGGGGTGAGGATTTTCGCAGTTTCGCCCATGAACTTTACACCGGCGACCACAACGGTCTTGGCCGAGTGATCTCTGCCGAAACGAGCCATCTCCAGCGAGTCGGAGACACAGCCACCGGTTTCTTCGGCCAGGGCCTGAATGACAGGGTCGCAGTAGAAGTGAGCCACCAGCACCGCGTCCTGAGCCTTGAGCTCGGCAGCGATGGCAGCACGATAGTAAGCCTCTTCATCGGCGGTCAGCGGCTTGGGCTGTTTGGCGTCGAGGTGGGCTTGGACTAGAAGGCGTTCGGAAATTTGCGTCATGTTCGCAAGACCTGCAAGCGCATTCGCGCGAAAGTCGAGTATACACCCGGCTCCGGACCCTAGAGGGTACCGCCGGGAAAGTGAGTATTCATCAGGCACGGACAGCGTTGAAGCTGCGCAAGGCTACAGAATATCCGGCGGATGCAAAAGATGAATCTGACCTGGGTCGTGCGCAGTAGCCCGCAGCGAGACGGACTTGAATCGCTGGCAAAAAAAAACCCGGAAATCCTCACTTGCGTGGGCCTTCCGGATTTTCTAAACCGCCAAATATGGTGGGTCGTGTGGGATTCGAACCTACGACCAATTGGTTAAAAGCCAACTGCTCTACCAACTGAGCTAACGACCCGCTGTGTGGTGGCGCGTATAATACTGATTTTTAAGGACTATTCAACACCTATTTTGAAATAAATCAAAAATAAGGGGTTGGGTCGCTGATTCCGGCCGCCACGAAGCCTTCTGCACGCAGTCGGCAGCTGTCGCATTTGCCGCACGCGCGACCATCATCATCGGCCTGATAGCAGGAAACGGTCAGCCCGTAGTTCACGCCGAGTTTCACGCCCGCCTGGACGATCTGAGCCTTGCTGAGGTTTTGCAGCGGTGCCTGAATGCGGAAACCATTGCCTTCCACGCCGGCCTTGGTGGCCAGGTTGGCCATGCGCTCGAACGACTCTATGAACTCGGGGCGGCAGTCCGGGTAACCGGAATAATCCACGGCATTGACGCCAATGAAGATGTCGCGTGCACCGAGCACTTCTGCCCAGCCCAGGGCCAGGGACAGGAACACGGTGTTACGTGCAGGCACGTAAGTCACCGGAATGCCCTCGCCCAACTCTTCCGGAATATCGATGCTGGTGTCGGTCAATGCCGAGCCGCCCATGCCATTGAGGTTCAGGCCGATCACCTTGTGCTCGACCACACCCAGGTCGCGAGCCACTCGCTCGGCCGCGTGCAGCTCGGCGTGAGAGCGCTGACCATAGTCGAAGCTCATGGTGTAGCAGCTGTAGCCTTCGGAGCGAGCCATAGCCACGACGGTTGCCGAGTCCAGGCCACCGGACAGCAGGATGACCGCACGTTTTTCAGCAGTGTTCGATTGTTGAGTCATTTCAGCGCCCCGGCTCGTCATTCCATAGATATTTGTGCAGCTGCAATTGCAAGCGCACTGGCAGGTTGTCCGCGACCACCCAGTCCGCCAGATCCCGAGCATTGAGATCATGGTGGCTAGGCGAGAACAGCACTTCGCCGGCACGCAGGTTAAGACCGTACTGAATCAGTTTGGAAACCGACCAGTCATAGTCTTCCCGCGAACAGATGACAAACTTCACCTGATCGTTAGGCGTGAGCAGCTCAATGTTTTCGTAGCGGTTGCGATGTGCTTCCTTCGACCCCGGGGTCTTCAGGTCGACAACGCGACTGACCCTGGAATCTACCGCCGAGATATCGATAGAGCCACTGGTTTCCAGTGACACTTCGTAACCGGCGTCGCACAGGCGCTTGAGCAATGGGATGGCGTTGGGTTGCGCCAGGGGTTCGCCGCCAGTGACACAAACATAACGCGGGCGGAAACCGGCGACCTGCTCAAGGATGTCGTCGAGCGTGCGGATCGTTCCGCCCGTGAAGGCGTAGGCGCTGTCGCAGTATTGGCAACGCAATGGGCAACCGGTCAGGCGCACAAAAACGGTGGGCAGCCCGGCAGTCCGCGTTTCACCCTGCAAAGAGTAAAAAACTTCGGTGATTCTCAATGTGTCTTGCATAGTCGCCACGGGCGTAACAGCTAAACAGGCTGTCCGCCTCCGTCAGGCACTTCAAGGAACCCCGGCAATGCGCAGGCCCCCAAAAGCGTGTTTCATAAAAAGGGCGTGAATTCTAACGAAAAAACCCGCGACAAGCGCGGGTTTCTTTGAAACGGCTCAAGCAGGCTTACATTTTCTGCAGGTCGCGTTGGGCCAACTGAGCGGCGGAAGTGCCCGGATATTGGGACACGACCTGTTGCAGAATGCCTTTGACCCGGTCGGTATGACCCAAGCGGCGCTCCACATCAGCGAGCTTGTACAGCGAATCAGGCACTTTGGCGTGCTTTGGGTACAGCTGTGAAACCTTGGCAAACGCCTGACCTGCACCTTGCAGATCGCCTTTGGCCAGGTTCACTTCGCCCAACCAGTATTGGGCGTTGCCCGCGTACTGGCTGTTCGGGTACTTGCGCAGGAATGCCGAGAAAGCCTGGCTGGCCTTGTCGAAATCCTTGGCCTTGATCAGGTCGAAGGCAGCATCGTAATAGAGCTTTTCCTTCGCTGGATCCGCCGGCTCGCCACCCGCGGCGGGTGCCTGGGCGGCCGCTGCACCAGCGGCCGCACCTGCTGCTGCACCGGGGGCATTCAAATCACCACCGGTGGAAGAATTCTCAGGAGTCGCGGCTGGTGCAACGCCGGTTCCTATGCGCCGATCAAGATCCTGGTATCGCTCCAGGTTTTCCTGCTTCATGCGCGATACATCATTTTGCAGTTCTTCGATCACACCCTGTTGGCGCGAGATCTGTTCCTGCATTTGTTGCAGTTGGTTGAACAGCTGGCCCTGTGCCGAGACAGGGGTCGAAACCCCTCCCCCGGCATAGGCGCCGTTCGTACCGTAACCTGCAGGCGGATAACTGCTCCCGCTATTGTTATAACCGGAGTTGTTATCGGCCACAGGAACCGCAGCCCACACCGCAAGCGGCGCGAGGCTGAGAGCCAGAACAGTTACAGCACGACGGCACGTTCGCATGACGAATTACTTACGCAGTTCGACGCGACGGTTTTGAGCCCAGGACTGCTCGTCGTTGCCGGTAGCAACTGGACGCTCTTCGCCGTAGGAAACCAGTTCCAGCTGAGCTGGGGAAACACCTTGCAGTACCAGGTAGCGCTGAACGGCTTTCGCACGACGCTCGCCCAGTGCCATGTTGTACTCACGAGTACCACGTTCGTCGGTGTTGCCTTCCAGAACAACGCGAGCGCCGTTTGCTTTCAGGTCCTTGGCGTGAACGTCCAGAGCGCGCATGGCTTCTGGCTTCAGGTCAGAACTGTCGTATTCGAAGTAGAAAGTAGTGATAGCGCGCAGTGCAGCTTCTTCGCTCAGGGAGCCGTCAACTGCACCAGTGTTTGCGCCGTAACCAGCGTTTGGATCTACCGCGCCTTCACCGGCATTGTCGCCGCCTTTGGACGAGCAACCTACAGCTACAGCCATGGCCAGTGCCAGCGCAGCAAATTTACCAAACTTCAGCATTTCCATCGTGAAACTCCTAATGAACCCCAGTGTGTTAAGTACAACGTATAGCGCCGCGTCAGTTCAGGTAAGGGGACCAGGAAGGTTCTCTGACTTCGCCTTGTGCGGTAGGAAGCGGGAGCCTTACGCGTCCATTGATGGACACGAGCATCAAGACTCCCCGGCCCTGCTGGCGGGTGGCGTAGATTACCATGGTGCCGTTGGGCGCAACAGTAGGCGACTCGTCCAGAGTGCTATCAGTGAGGATTTTTACACTACCTCGCTGCAAATCCTGGGCCGCCACCTTGAAATTGGTGAAACCATCCTGACGGTGAATCATGACAAGCGTCTTTTCATCAGCCGACAGTTTCGGGTTGGCGTTGTAGTTACCGACGAACGTCACACGTTCCGCACCGCCACCGCCAACACTGGTCTTGTAGATCTGCGGCTTGCCACCACGGTCGGAGGTGAAGTAGATGGTCGAGCCATCCTTGCCCCAGAACGGTTCGGTGTTGATGCCGGGACCGTTGGTAACGCGAGAGATCTGGCGCGAACCGAGGTTCATCACGTAGATGTCCGGGTTGCCGTCCTTGGACAGCACGAACGCCAGGCGATTGCCATCCGGCGACCAGGCGGGTGCACCGTTCAGGCCTTCGAAGTTGGTGATCTGCTCACGGCGACCGGTGTCGATGTTCTGCATGAAGATGCGTGGACGCTTCTGCTCGAACGAGACATAGGCGATGCGCTTGCCATCCGGTGCGAAACGCGGCGACAGGATCGGTTCGCGCGATTGCAGCAGGGTCACGGCGCGGGCGCCGTCGTAGTCCGAACGCTGCAGGGTGTAGCGAGTGTTGTTCTCGGAGAAACGCTCAGCCGTTACGTACAGCAGGCGAGTCGAGAAGGCACCCTTGATACCCGTCAGTTTTTCGAACGACTGGTCAGAGATGTAGTGCGCCATGTCGCGCAACTGATCGACACCGCCCGACACGCTGCCGGTCAGCACTTGCTGCTCGGTGGCGACGTTGAACAGTGCGTATTGCACCTGCAAGCGACCGCCCGCCGGGACAATGCTGCCGACCATGACGTACTGGGCACCCAGTGCCTTGAAGTCACGGAAGATGATTTCGCTGGCCTGGCTCGGCTGGCTGATCATGTTCTGCTTTGGAAGCGGCGAGTAGTAACCCGAGTTGCGCAGGTCGTTACCGATGATTTCGGCCATGTCGTCCGGCAGCACGCTGCCGCCCTGGAAGCCGAACGGCACTACGGCGATCGGGGTTGCCCGATCGCTGCCGCTGGTGACCAGAATGTTTTTCTCATCGGCCATCGCCATCCCTGCCAGGCAGCAGATAGCGACAAGCATTCCTCGAAGAAGGTTTCTCACAAGGCTAGATCCTCAGGTGTGAATGTCATCTTGAATGAACGATACGGAGCGAAATCACTCGGCTTCATTCCCTGCATTTCTGTCAAACGTCCAATATTCTTCACCGCTGCCACAGCCGAGGCGTCAAACGGACCGTCGCCACTGGACTTGTTCACGCTGACCGACGTCACCGTACCGTCCGGCAACATGCCGATTTGCAACACGACCGTCATGCCCTTGCGTGCCGAAGGTGGACGAGCCCAGCCTTCTGCTGCACGCGCACGAATCAGGTCATCGAAACTGCCAGCGACTTCGTCGCCCTGCTCATCGGCCAAGGCCTGCTGACGCTGCGGCGTATCGGAAAGCAAATCTGCCAAGGCCTGGGCCTTTTTGTCTTCGGCGGATTTACGGGCAGCATCCTGCGATTTCTTCTTCGCAGCATCGGCAGCCGCTTTCTTCTTCGCGTCCTCGGCGACTTTCTTCTTCGCCTCTTCAGCTTCGGCTTTCTTCTTGGCGTCTTCCGCGGCTTTCTTCTTCGCGTCTTCGACGATCTTCTTCTTGGCTTCTTCAGCGGCCTCTTTCTTGGCCTCTTCCTCAGCCGCTTTCTTGGCTTCTTCTTCGGATTTCTTCTTGGCTATATCAGCCAATTGTTTCTCTTCTGCCTTCTTGGCTTCCGCGGCTTTCTTCGCGTCGTCGGCTTTCTTGGCTTCATCAGCCTTTTTCGCTTCGTCCGCTTTCTTCGACTCGTCGGCCTTCTTGGCTTCCTCGGCTTTTTGAGCCGCTTCTTCTTTCTTTTGTTCCGCAGCCTTGATCGCTTCCTGCTCGACCTTTTTCTGCTCCATCTGCTCGACTTCGGTTTGACGCGCAGCAGACTTCTGCGCTTCGCCCGCAATCTTCTGATTGGTCTGGGTAGTCGCCCGACTTTTCGATTTCAGCTGGTACAGGGTCGCCTGGACAATCGGCTTGGCCGGCGGCAACTCCGGGGTAAAGGCAAAACTGACGAACAGCATGCCGAACACCAGCACGTGCAAGCCAATCGCCCAGACACTAGGCCAGAAGTAGCTTTCCGAGGCGGACGGCTCTCGCTGTTGCTGCATCAGGGCGCCTCGGTAATCAAGCCAACATTACCGACCCCGGCTTTCTGCAACCCGCCCATGGCCCCCATGACGGAACCGTAGTCCACCGACTTGTCGCCACGGATGAAGACCTGGGTGTGCTTGCCGCCTTCGTTGCCGACGCGAATGATCTTGGTCACCGCATCAGTCATCTGCGGCAGGGTCATTGCCCGATCCTGCTGCTTTTCGGTGTCGACTTCGCTGCCAAGGTTCCAGTAATAGGTCTTGTCAGCCTTGATCGAAATGGTCAGGACCTGGGTGTTGTTGTCCTGCGGCAAGGCTTCGCTGGAAACCTTGGGCAGATCAACCTTCACGCCCTGATTGAGCATGGGCGCGGTCACCATGAAGATGACCAGCAGCACCAGCATCACGTCGATGTAGGGCACCACGTTCATCTCGGCAACCGGCTTGCGCTTTTTTCGAGCTCGAGCGATTAACGCCATTGGGAATTACCTGCTTATTCTTCGCTGGTGTGCACTTTACGGTGCAGGATCGCCTGGAACTCATCGGCGAAGGTGTAGTAACGGCTCAACAGGGTTTCGCTGCGAGCAGAGAAACGGTTGTAGGCGATTACCGCAGGGATGGCCGCGAACAGGCCGATAGCCGTGGCAACCAGTGCTTCGGCAATACCCGGGGCCACAGTGGCCAGGGTCGCTTGCTGGGCGGTGGCCAGGCCACGGAAGGAGTTCATGATCCCCCAAACGGTACCGAACAGACCGATGTACGGGCTCACGGAACCGACGGTGGCGAGGAACGGCAGGCTCTGCTCGAGCTTTTCTTCTTCGCGGGAAATGGCGACGCGCATGGCTCGGGCCACGCCTTCCATGACCGCTTCCGGGTCAACGCCTGGCTGTTGGCGCAGACGGGAGAATTCCTTGAAACCGGCGCGGAAGATTTGCTCGACGCCCGAATCAGGGTCCGGGTTGCTGCCGGCCTGGCGGTACAGCTTGGACAGGTCGATACCCGACCAGAAGCGCTCTTCGAAGCTCTCCAGGGCGCGTCGACCGGCACGTATCAGATTGCTGCGCTGAAAGATCATGATCCATGAGGTCACCGATGCGGCTACCAGGATCAGCATTACCAGTTGCACCACGATACTGGCATTGCTGACCAGGCTCCACATGGAGGAATGGTCGACGACGTTAGCTTCCACGCTTTATCTCCTGCGTTGAGTGTGTACCCGCGCCGCTCACGTCGGCAAAGGCCGCTCGTAGAGCTTCGGGAATGGCCCGGGGTTTCAAACTTTCGGTGCGCACACAGGCCACCAGAAACTGCCCTTCGCAGAGCAGCACATTATCCGTTGCCCGCCTGACCTGCTGTTTGAAGCGCAGGCTGGCACGGTTCAATTCGATTACATCAGCGCTTACCAACAGTTCGTCGTCCAGTCGCGCCGGCGCGTGATAGCGCGCTTCGCTGGAGTGCACGACGAACAACAGGTCCTCCCCGACAAGCTGCGATTGGGCAAAGCCCAGGTCACGTAGCCGCTCGGTTCGAGCCCGTTCCATAAACTTGAGGTAATTAACGTAATACACGATGCCCCCCGCATCGGTGTCCTCGTAATAAACGCGACAACGATGTGCGAAAGGCTCAAGCCCGTTTTGCGCGCGCATACTCTAGTGCTTACTCCTCAGGTTGCCAATCCGGCCAGGCAACTGTTTTTCATTGATCTGCGGCTTTCAGGTGAAAGTACGGTGCTGGGACCCTACATTGCCCGAAAAAATCTGCACGCAATGTTAATTAATCGTCACCAGCATCGAGCAACTCGTCTGCCACAGGCATTTCGCCCAATCGTGACGGAATGTTTAAACCGAAATGCAGGTAGGCATGCCGCGTCACCACCCGCCCCCGCGGCGTGCGCATGATGTAGCCCTGCTGGATCAGATAAGGTTCCAGCACGTCTTCAATCGTGTGACGTTCTTCACTGATGGCGGCCGCCAGACTGTCGACCCCGACTGGCCCGCCATCGAACTTCTCGATCATGGTCAGCAGCAGACGGCGGTCCTGATGATCGAAGCCACGCTCATCGACGTCCAGCAGGTTCAGCGCCAGGTCGGCAATCGGCTTGGTGATATGGCCTTTGGCGCGGACTTCAGCAAAGTCACGCACCCGGCGCAGCAGGCGGTTGGCGATTCGCGGCGTGCCACGGGCACGACGGGCGATTTCGAAGGCACCTTCCGGGTCCAGCGGCAAACCGAGGATGCTGGCCGAGCGACTGACAATCGTCGACAGGTCGGCGGTGCTGTAGAACTCTAGGCGCTGGACGATGCCGAAACGGTCGCGCAACGGGTTGGTCAGCATGCCCGCCCGCGTTGTCGCGCCCACCAGGGTGAACGGCGGCAGGTCCAGCTTGATCGAACGCGCGGCCGGGCCCTCGCCGATCATGATGTCGAGCTGGAAGTCTTCCATGGCCGGGTACAGCACTTCCTCGACGATGGGCGACAGCCGATGGATTTCATCGATGAACAGCACGTCGTGGGGCTCAAGGTTGGTCAACAGCGCCGCCAGGTCGCCCGGGCGTTCCAGCACCGGCCCCGAGGTGCTCTTGATCGATACACCCATTTCCTGGGCGATGATGTTGGCCAGCGTGGTCTTGCCCAGGCCTGGTGGCCCGAAGATCAGCGTGTGGTCCAGGGATTCGTTTCGTCCACGAGCGGCCTGAATGAACAACTCCATCTGCTCGCGGACGGTCGGCTGGCCGATGTATTCGGCCAGGCTGACCGGACGAATCGCCCGGTCCTGGACTTCTTCGCGCTCACGCGGACTGTGCGTGGCAGCAATCAGACGATCAGCTTCAATCACTTAGATCATTCCCTTCAAGGCGCGGCGGATCATGTCTTCACTGCTCAAACCTTTATCCTTGATCGCAGAAACCGCCTTGCTGGCTTCCTGCGGCTTGTAGCCCAGGGAAATCAGCGCGCTGACCGCGTCATTCTCGGCCGTGTTGACCGGTGCCGGGCCGTCCGGCTGATTCGGCACCAGGGCAAACATGGCCGGCGAGGTTTCCCAGGCCTTGAAGCGATCCTTGAGTTCCACCAGTAAGCGCTCGGCGGTTTTCTTGCCCACGCCCGGGACTTTGGTCAGCGCCGAAGTGTCCTGCGATTGCACGCAACGCACCAGTTCGTCGACTTCCAGGCTGGACATCAAGGCCAGGGCCAGTTTCGGCCCGACGCCATTGAGGCGGATCAACTCGCGAAAAAAGTCGCGCTCGCGCTTGCCGACAAAACCATAGAGTAACTGCGCGTCTTCGCGCACGACCAAATGGGTGTGCAAGGTGAGCGGTTCACCGACCGACGGCAAACGGTAAAGGGTGGTCATGGGCACTTCGAGTTCATAGCCCAGGCCGTTTACATCCAGAATCAGATGCGGAGGCTGCTTCTCAGCCAGGGTGCCGCGCAAACGTCCAATCACGTTACAAATCCTTGAGCGTTGGCCAGCTCTGGGCCAGCGACTGATAGAGCGAGGGAACACCGCCGACAACCCAGGCGGAACGCCCTCACCCCATGAAAATGATTGCTGATGCTATCAGAGACGCAGGCGCCCGCCACGACTGCGTGCAGTACCCAGGCCGTGGGGCAGCAGGCTGGAACGGGTATGGGCGTGGCAAATGGCAATGGCCAGGGCGTCCGAGGCATCGATCTGCGGTTTGCTGGTCAGCTTGAGCATGTGCATGACCATCATCTGCACCTGCTCCTTATTGGCCGCGCCGGTACCGACGACCGCCTGCTTGACCTGGGTCGCCGTGTATTCGGCGATTTCCAGACTTTCCTCGGCGCCCGCAACGATGGCCGCGCCGCGGGCCTGCCCCAGCTTCAGCGCGGAGTCGGCGTTGCGGGCCATGAACACCTTTTCGATGCCCATGGTCACCGGACGGTACGTCTGAATGATCTCCCGTACCCCGCGATACACAATCTGCAGGCGCTCATGCAGTTCGCCGGCACCGGTGCGGATACAACCGGAGGCCACGTACTCACAGCCACGACCGGTATCGCGAACCACGCCGTAACCGGTGATGCGCGAACCGGGGTCGATACCAAGAATTAAAGTCATAACGCCTGCAAAGCTGATGCGAATGTCCGAGGGAACTGTAGGAGCTGGCTTGCCAGCGAAGAGGCCTTTGAACTTGTGCAAGTCTTGAGGCTGCCTTCGCTGGCAAGTCAGCTCCTACAATGGCGGTGGCGATCAGCCTAGTTGTTGGGCGACCGACTCAGGGATTTCTGCGTTGGAATAGACGTTTTGCACGTCGTCCAGGTCTTCAAGCATGTCGATCAACTTGAGAACCTTTTCGGCGCCTTCCAGGTCCAGCTCGGCGCTGGTGGTCGGCAACATGACGATTTCCGCGTCATCGCCCTTGAAGCCCGCCGCTTCCAGCGCGTTACGCACGGCGTAGAAACTGGCAAACGAGGTAAACACGTCGATAGAGCCGTCTTCGTTGGTCACCACGTCATCGGCATCAGCCTCCATGGCCGCTTCCATCAGCGCATCTTCGTCGACGCCAGCGGCAAAGGAAATCTGCCCCTTGCGTTCGAACAGGTAAGCCACCGAACCGTCGGTCCCCAGGTTGCCACCGCACTTGCTGAACGCGTGACGAACCGCGGCGGCGGTACGGTTGCGGTTGTCGGTCATGCACTCGACCATCACCGCCACGCCACCGGGACCGTAGCCTTCATAGCTCAGTTCGACCATGTCGTCGGTGTCGGCAGCGCCGGCACCACGGGCAACCGCGCGATCAATGATGTCGCGGCTCATGTTCGCGCCAAGGGCCTTGTCCAGCGCCAGTCGCAGACGCGGGTTAGAGCCCGGGTCGCCGCCACCCTGGCGGGCAGCAACGGTCAGCTCACGAATCCACTTGGTGAAGATCTTGCCTTTCTTGGCATCCTGACGTTCTTTGCGGTGCTTGATGTTCGCCCACTTGGAATGACCCGCCATAACTCGCTCCGAATTCTCTTTGAAACATTGCCCGCCACGCCATGACGCGCCAGCCGGCAAATACAAATCCTGACCTGCTTTTTCGATCCTTGCAGATAGAAAAAAGGCGCATCCGAAGATGCGCCTTCAGGTCAACCTTACTCAGCCTTCGGCGTTTCGCGCAGACGAATGTGCAGTTCGCGCAATGCCTTGGCATCTACCTGGCCCGGTGCCTGGGTCATGACGTCTGCCGCGCTCTGGGTTTTCGGGAAGGCGATCACTTCACGGATCGACTGGGCGCCGGTCATCAGCATCACCAGACGGTCCAGGCCGAAGGCCAGGCCACCGTGCGGCGGCGCGCCGTACTTCAGGGCGTCGAGCAGGAAGCCGAATTTCTCTTCCTGTTCAGCTTCGTTGATGCCCAGCAGACGGAACACCGACTGTTGCATCTCTTTGCGGTGGATACGGATCGAACCGCCACCCAGCTCGGTACCGTTCAACACCATGTCGTAGGCACGGGACAGGGCGCCAGCCGGGTTGGCTTCCAGCTCTGCCGGGGTGCACTTCGGCGCGGTGAACGGGTGGTGCAAGGCACTGAAGCTGCCGTCGTCGTTTTCTTCGAACATCGGGAAGTCGACGACCCACATTGGCGCCCACTTGCAGGTCAGCAGGTCCAGGTCGTGGCCCAGCTTGATCCGCAGTGCGCCCAGGGCTTCGCTGACGATCTTCGCTTTGTCGGCGCCGAAGAACACGATATCGCCGTCGACTGCACCCACGCGATCGAGGATCACGTTGAGCTTGTCTTCGGGAATGTTCTTCACGATTGGCGATTGCAGGCCTTCGACGCCTTTGGCGCGCTCGTTGACCTTGATGTACGCCAGGCCCTTGGCACCGTAGATGCCGACAAACTTGGTGTAGTCGTCGATCTGCTTGCGCGGCATGCTCGCCCCGGCAGGAACGCGCAAGGCGGCAATGCGGCATTTCGGGTCGTTGGCCGGGCCGCTGAACACCTTGAAGTCGACGTCCTTGAGCTGATCGGCAACGTCAACCAGTTCCAGCGGGTTACGCAGGTCTGGCTTGTCGGAACCGTAGCGGCGCATGGCTTCTTCGAAAGTCATGTGCGGGAACTCGCCGAACTCCAGGCCCAGCACTTCCTTGAACAGGTTGCGGATCATTTGCTCGGTCAGGCCCATGATCTCTTTTTCATCGAGGAAGCTGGTCTCGATGTCGATCTGGGTGAATTCCGGCTGACGGTCGGCACGCAGGTCTTCGTCGCGGAAGCACTTGGCGATCTGGTAGTAACGGTCGAAGCCGGCCACCATCAGCAACTGCTTGAACAGCTGTGGCGATTGCGGCAGGGCGAAGAAAGAACCGGCGTGAGTACGGCTCGGCACCAGGTAGTCGCGCGCGCCTTCCGGGGTGGCGCGGGTCAGGATCGGCGTCTCGACGTCGAGGAAGCCGTTCTCGTCCAGGAAGCGACGGATGCTGGTGGTCATGCGCGAACGCAGGCGCAGCTTCTCGGCCATTTCCGGGCGACGCAGGTCCAGGAAGCGATAGCGCAGACGGGTTTCTTCGCCGACATCGGAGAACTCGTTCAGCGGGAACGGCGGGGTTTCCGACTCGTTCAGCACTTCGAGTTCATAGCCCAGGACTTCGATCATGCCCGACGCCATGTTGGCGTTGGTCGCACCGGCTGGACGCAGCCGAACCTTGCCGGTGATCTTCACGACGTACTCACTGCGCACACGGTCGGCGGCAGCGAAGGTTTCAGCGCGGTCCGGATCGAACACGACCTGGGCCAGACCATCACGATCACGGATATCGAGGAAAATCACTCCACCGTGGTCACGGCGACGGTGGACCCATCCGCAAAGGGTAATTTCCTGGCCGTCCAGGCTTTCGTTCAGTTGGCCGCAATAATGGCTGCGCATCATGGTCGTGGTTTCACTTCTCGTAATTCGAAATTCGGTTGGAGGCCTTGGGCTCATCCGCTGCGGATGATGCAAGAGCTCGCGCGTTTAGTCAGCTTTGTCGCCGCCGGCCAGGTTCTTCTTGGCACCGGTCTTGAAATCGGTTTCGTACCAACCGGAGCCGCTGAGGCGGAAGCCCGGCATGGACAGCAACTTCTTAAGCTCTGGCGCCTGGCAGGTAGGGCAGTCGACCAGCGGTGCATCGCTGATCTTTTGAATGGCTTCCAACTGATGACCACAGGAAGCACATTGATAATCGTACATCGGCATGGAGGTTGTCTCGGCGATCAGATTGCTACCGCGCACGCGGGGTTTTGCGGCAAAGAGCGGGATTATATCCATTAAACGCAGCCTGTGCAGCCGTAAGACTGCACAGACCGACACTCTGCTGTTTTCGCTGCCCCGCTAGACAGTGGCGAGACAACCTCCCTCCTTGAGACTGTGCACGACACAGACAACCCGCACCAATCCGCTGAAATTCCTTACGCCCCCGTGACGCAGATGAACTTCGCGATCCACATGGGACAACAGGCTGCTGACCGAACAACTATTGACCCGGGCCATTTCGCCCAAAATATCCCAGTACACCTGTTCAAGCCGCAAACAGGTGGCGAAGCCATTCAATCGCACGGAGCGGGACAAGGGTTGTGCCAATCCCATATCGAACTCGCGAACGAAGGGATCAATCCTGACATCCTTGTGTGAGCCGTAACGCCCTTCTTCTTGCCTGTCATAAACCATAACGCTGACACTCCTTTGCCATCCTGGTTTCTTTAAGCACAATTGTTCCGTCGACTTATAAAAACGCAGGAGCAACGGTATAGCCAGATGACTTTATGACCTTGGACGTAGGATAAGCCAACAACTGCTGGCAGATCCTGGAGATCGTCCTACTCCGGACAATTTCCCACAGAGTGAAGTGATAAACCTTTCAGAAGCACAGTAAGAAACTGTGTAGGACGAACAGCGCGAACAACCCACGAAGGCGCTGTTCGCGCCAATAAACGTTACTGATCCAGCAGAGCGCGGAGCATCCAGGCGGTTTTTTTCATGCACTTCTGCATGCGCTGGGTAGTGAACGGTAATGAATTTCATCCAACAGCTGCCCGATCACTCTAGCAAGCCTGCGATCGCCTCGCAGCCCCGGAACTTCGGACAACCTGCGGCAAAACACCGCAAAAGAGCCGCCGGACGCCCTGATTTGAGTAGCCTGCGGCTTTGCTGTTAAATAGGCAGCGTGTCGTCAGTGCCTCTTTTTTCGGGCACGGCGCATAGGCTGATACCGGGTACGTGTCCACCGCCTCTTATTGTTTTGAAGCGAACCGTGCGCCATCAGCTCTTCCTTGTGAGCTGTCTTAACGTGAGTTAATCAAAATGTTGAAAATCGTCCATCTGTTGATAGGCGCAGCCGCCTTGCTGCTGTCCTTCATCCCTGGCCTGCGGTCCGAGGCCTTACCTTACCTGCAACAACCCAACGCGCTGTACCTGGCCTTTTTCGGCCTGCTCAACCTTACCCTTGCACCGGTCATCCCTTACTGGAACAAAGGTCCGCGCCATCAACTGCAAAACCTGGTCAGCGCCCTGCTGGTGCTGGCTGTAGTCCTGCAAACCGTGACCCTGCTCGCCGAGATGCCGTTTATTGCCGGCCAGCCTGCCGTGCTATTCAGCCTGCTTGCAGCCTTTATCGCTGTAGCCCTGCACCTGGCCATCAGCTTCTACAAGTCGTCCCCGGCCGCCGCCTCGCCAAGCTATGACATGAGCAACCGCGATACCGGCACCGTCAAGTGGTTCAACACCTCCAAAGGCTTCGGCTTTATTTCCCGCGATTCCGGTGACGATATCTTCGTTCACTTTCGGGCCATTCGCGGTGAAGGCCACCGCGTCCTCGTCGAAGGCCAGCGCGTGGAGTTCTCGGTCATGAACCGTGACAAGGGTCTACAAGCCGAAGACGTGATCGCCGCCCTGCCACGGCGCTGATCCCTGGCACAAAAAAACCGCGCACAGCCAGGCTGTACGCGGTTTTTTCATGCCTGCAGCTTGCTTACTTAATAGTGCGGCGGTGGCGCGTCCTCCTCGAATGACTCGAACTGGCCGACCATTTCCTCTTGCCGCTTGAGCAGCGCAGCCATTTGCAACTGCAGGCGCTCGACTACCCGCTGTTGCGCCACCAGTACATCGTTCAATGCCTGGATGGTGTCATCCTGAAACGCCAGACGACTTTCCAGTTCGGTAACGCGCTCTTCCAGGCTCATGGCTCAGCCCTCCAGAAACGTAAAGTCATCAGTCAATATGAGTCGCAAACGCTCACGAATGGCGGCGATCTGCTGTGGATTATAGGGGATTGCCGAATGCTTCCCCCAGACAGGCGCGGGCCAGGCAACATCGTCACGCTTACGCACGATGACGTGCATGTGCAACTGACTGACCACATTTCCCAACGCCGCCACATTCAACTTGTCCGCATCGAACGCGTCCTTGAGCACCTGCGACAGTGTCGTGGTTTCCTGCCAGAGCAACTGCTGGTCGGCGACATCCAACTGAAATATCTCGCTGATAGCCTCGCGACGAGGTACCAGGATGAACCAGGGATAGTTCGAATCATTGGACAGCAGCAACCGGCAGAGCGGGAAGTCCCCGATCGGTAACGTGTCTTGTTGAAGTCGTGTATCTAAAGCGAACACTGCGCGCACTCCCGCCGGATCATCATTTTCAGCTTAGCGCCATCCCTGAAGGGCAGTGCACCAAGCGACCGGACGGCAGCATACCTGCGAACGGCGCATGCTTCACGACGAACCTTGCGCAGAGGTCTCGAGCACCAGCGACTGGCCGACGACGCGCCCCCGGATGAGACACTTTTCGCCACGCCGCACCATTACAGAACCGAGAATTCGGAAAAATACGCCGAAATGACTGATTCACAACGAGGAGTTCGTTTCAGGCAGACGGCCAAACTGTATGAATTCAGTCCACTGCAAAAAAATTTTTGCACCAAAACCGCACAGTGCGTCTACGCTGAACGCTTCGACATCCGCCAATTACCCACTGGCGGGGTGAACCGGTAACAAATCTGGGTGTCATGCAGTCGGTCAGAAGGGTGCAACATGATGCCAAGCAAGGCGTCAAGCCCAAACTAAACGCGCTTGAAACCCCCGGTTTTATGAGGTTTTTACAGCGAACAGCTATCAATTGGAAAAATTCTGCAACAAAACCTGCATTTGTGCACGCTTGTTGCATTGGTACCCAACATCGCCTGAGTGACACCCGCCGGAAGCGGCGTCCCCCAGGCAGAAAAATACAGTGGCAAGGTAGCCCAATGGAGATTCAAACGTTTCACCAGGACTCTTTTAACCGGCGCCAAAGCTCAGAAAACAGCATTTAAGTTGTCAGCCCGGTTGCGTCGGAGCTGGAAATTTGCGACATCTACCACGCTGTTTGCGACAGGGTCGTAAAGAAGGCGAAAGGTTAGATACGCAAGTATCGCCAACATTGTCGGCGTGATATAAGTTTGCGCCGACACAAAAAGAAAGAGCCGCCCAGATAATAAATCAGGTGGGACGGCAGTACTCTTCTAAAACCAAAGGAGCAAATCACGATGCGCGTGATGAAGTGGAGCATGATCGCACTGGCAGTTGCAGCAGCAGCCAGTACTCAGTTGGCAGTAGCCGCACCTTTCGTAAGCGACCAGGCAGAAGCCAAAGGTTTTGTTGATGACAGCAAGCTGGACTTGTTGGTTCGCAACTACTACTACAACCGCAACAAGGAAAACGGCGGCGTCGACGACAAAGACTGGACCCAGGGCATTCAGGGCGTATTCAGCTCTGGCTACACCCAAGGCCTGATCGGTGTTGGCGTTGAAGCTTGGGGCCAACTGGCCATTAAGCTGGACGGTTCCGACAAGTATTCCGGTTCGGGCAACATGACTGTCGGCAATGATGGCGAAGTCAACAACAGCCAAGGCAAAGCCGGCGCTGCTGCCAAGTTCCGCATCTCGAAAACCGAGCTGAAAATCGGCGACATGCAGCCAAGCACTGCTCCAGTGTTCGCTGTTGGCGGTTCCCGCATCCTGCACCAGACGGCTACCGGCATTCAGCTGCAGAGCAGCGAAGTCACCAACCTTGACCTCGAAGGCGGCCACTTCACTTCGGCGACCAGCCAGGACAGCAACGCCCGTGACGGCGACCTGTGGGCAACCTACGCTGGCGTGAAAGCCAACTCCATCGACTACTTCGGTGGCAAGTATGGCGTTAGCGACGACCTGAGCTTCTCGCTGTACGGCGCTAAACTGGAAGACGTCTGGAACCAGTACTACGCCAACGCCAACTACACCCTGGCACTGGGTGGCGACAACTCGATTAACTTCGACGGTAACATCTACAACACTCAGGATACCGGTAGCGCTAAAGCTGGCGACATCAGCAACACCGCTTACTCCCTGGCGGCTGCTTACTCGTTCCTGAAAGCTCACACCTTCACCCTGGCCTTCCAGAAAGTGAACGGCGATACCCCATTCGACTACATCGGTGTGGGTAAAAACAACCGCGGTGGCGACTCGATCTTCCTGGCCAACTCCATCCAGTACTCTGACTTCAACGCCCCTGGCGAGAAGTCGGTACAAGCCCGCTACGACCTGAAAATGGCCGAGTACGGCGTACCTGGCCTGAGCTTCATGGTTCGTTACGTTGACGGTTGGAACATCGACGGCACCCACACTCCATCGAACAGCACCTACACCGGTCTGTACGGTAAAGATGGTAGCCACCACGAAACCAACGTTGAAGCCAAATACGTGGTCCAGTCCGGCCCAGCCAAGGATCTGTCGTTCCGCATCCGTCAAGCATGGCACTCTGCCAACGCTGACGAAGGCGAAGGCGATATCTCTGAGTTCCGCCTGATCACCGACTACCCACTCAACATTCTGTAATCACAGAACGTTAGTTTGCGGTAATCAAAAAAAGGCCCATCTTCGGATGGGCCTTTTTCGTTACTTCTCGAACAGCGATGACCAATGAATCTTTTGTTGTTCGTGCTTGACTTTAAAGTCAGGCACTAAACCCGATCACTGCGCAGCAGATTCCTGAACCACACGAATAACCCGCTGCGGAAATGGAATATCGATGCCCGCCTCTCGCAGACGATCACGGGATTGTTCATTGAACATGAACATCACATCCCAATAATCCGCGGTCTTCACCCACACACGCAGGGAAACAGTGATAGAACTGTCGCCCAATGTCGAAATGACGGCCTGTGGCGCCGGGTCAGCCAATACGCGCGGATCCTTGGCCAGTTCCAGTAACACTTCACGGGCCTTCTGCAAGTCCGCCTCGTAATCAACGCCTACATCGAACACGACTTTGCGAGTCGGTTGACGGTTAGTGTTGGTGATAATGCCGTTCGACAGATTACCGTTGGGCACGATGATGGTTTTGTTATCGCCGGTGCGCAGTACGGTATGGAAAATCTGGATGCTGTCGACCGTACCGGCAACGCCCTGGGCTTCGATCCAGTCGCCAATGCGAAACGGGCGAAAGAGCAAGATCAGCACGCCTCCGGCGAAGTTCGCCAGGCTGCCCTGCAAGGCCAGGCCAATGGCCAGACCTGCCGCACCGATTGCCGCCACGAACGAGGTGGTCTCCACACCAATCATCGAGGCCACGCTGACGATCAGCAAGATCTTGAGGATGATGTTCGCCAGGCTACTAATGAAGCCTTGCAGCGCCAGGTCAGCGTTACGCAGGGCGATCAGGCCACCGAGTTTTTTCGTGACCTTGTTAATCAGCCACCATCCGATGGCCAGGGTGATGACCGCCAGCAGGACACGACTGCCGTATTCCATGATCATCGGGATCCAGGTTTGGGAAACCTTGACCAGGCTGTCTACCTCAGCATTTAAGTCCATCTGCTTGCTCCTGTATTTCGGCTGTGCGGCACACTTGAAAAAAAGCGGCAGAAAGATCGAACCGCGCCGGGCTCAATCGTTTCTGCCGTTGCTTGGGCCTCCGACGCCGAAAACGCCGAGAGGTTCCCGCTTACAAGATCAGTCGCGGAAGTTGTTGAACTGCAGCGGCATGCCAAATTCCTTGGCCCGCAACGCAGCAATGGCTTCTTGCAAGTCATCACGCTTCTTGCCGGTGATGCGCACTTGCTCGCCCTGGATGGCGGCCTGGACCTTCAGTTTCGCGTCTTTGACGTGAGCAACGATTTTCTTCGCCATCTCCTTGTCGATGCCTTCCTTGAGAACAGCTTCCTGCTTCATCAGCTTGCCCGAGGCGAACGCGTCCTTGACTTCAAGGCACTGCACATCGATTTTGCGCTTGACCAGGGCCAGCTTGAGGATCTCAATCATCGCTTCGAGCTGGAAGTCCGCTTCAGCGGTCAGGTTGACGGTCAGGTCTTTTTCCTTGAACTCGAAGCTGCCTTTGCCTTTCAGGTCATAACGGCGATCGAGTTCCTTGACGGCGTTTTCGACCGCGTTGGTGACTTCGTGTTTGTCCAGTTCGGATACCACGTCGAACGACGGCATGTAATCTCTCCAAATATAAAGGCGCACCGATGGAGCACGCCTGGCTTGCGGTTAAAATCCGCGCTGATTATAACGGGTCTTTCCCATCATTCACTGTGAGCCGCCGATGCACGCCTCAAACAGAGCAAAAAACTGATGTCCACCACCTGGCACGTTCTGGGTGCCGGCAGCCTCGGCACATTATGGGCGACCCGCCTGGCACGTGCGGGTGTGTCGGTCAGGCTAATCCTGCGGGACAGCGCCAGGCTACAGGCCTATGAATCGGCCGGTGGCTTGACCCTGGTGGAACACGGCGAGGCGCAGTGCTATCCCGTGCTGGCAGAGACAGCCGACAGTGCATCACCGATCCACCGCCTGCTGGTGGCCTGCAAAGCCTACGATGCACAAACCGCGGTAGCCCGAGTGGCTCCACGCCTGGCTCCCGGCGCCGAAGTGATCCTGCTGCAAAATGGCCTGGGCAGCCAGGACGCCGTGGCGACGCAGGTTCCACAGGCACGCTGCATTTATGCGTCCAGCACCGAAGGCGCCTTCCGCGATGGCGATTGGCGCGTGGTGTTTGCCGGACATGGTTTCACCTGGCTGGGCGATGCCAGCCACCCGGTGGCACCGATCTGGCTCGACGACTTGAACGCGGCCGGCATCCCCCACGAATGGAGCACAGAGATTCTGACCAGGCTGTGGCGCAAACTGGCGCTCAACTGCGCCATCAATCCATTGACCGTGCTCCACGATTGCCGCAACGGCGGCTTGCAACAGCATCACTGCGAGGTCGCCACCCTGTGCGGCGAACTCGTGGAGTTACTGGAACGCTGCGGCCAACCGGCAGCGGCCGAGAACCTGCAACAGGAAGTCGAACGGGTGATTCACGCCACCGCGGCCAACTATTCGTCGATGCATCAGGACGTCACCAGCCAGCGGCGCACCGAAATCAGTTACCTGCTCGGCTACGCCTGCAAAGTCGCCACGCGCCATCAACTGAACCTACCGCATCTCAATCAGCTCGAGGCGCGGTTGATCGCTCGCCTGCAAAGCCTTGGATTGCCCAGCGACTGAGCAGCGGCTACGCTGCCCACTTGTTCCTTTTCAGCGATGAACCTGATGCCATTGCGCCAGCGTCTTGAAAACCTGCCGGTCGGCCAGAAACTGTTGGCCGCCCTGCTCGTCCTGTTGATCACCGTCATGCTGGTCGCCAACCTGACCTTCATCAGTGCCGCCTACTACATCTCCCAGGAAAGCATGGCGCCCCAGGCCTTGCAGACCATCGGACGTCTGGTGTCAAACCCGGCCCTGGCCTCCGAAGCGCTGGAGTCCCCGCAAAGCGCCGAGCGCCTGCTCAACGAACTCAACAGCTACTCGCCGCTGCGCGCAGCCGTGCTATACGACGGAAAAGGCGAGCAACTGGCCCAGTTGCAACGTGGCGACAAAATGGAGCTGCCCAAGCGCTTTCGGCATATCGAAGATTGGCAAGCCACCGAGTTTCGCAGCAATCAGGTCATTGCCCTGCCCCGCCCAGGCGCGGCCCCAGGGCACCTATTGCTGGTAGCAACCAGTGAGTTGCCGGTCGCGTTCTACACCGGCACCCTGACGGCCAGCCTGGGAATCCTGATTTTCAGCGTGCTGCTGTGGCTGGTCATTGCTCGCCAGATCAAGCGCCTGATTACCCGGCCAATCCATGAACTCGAAGAGCTGTCGCGGCAGGTAACCCGCGAAGAAAACTACGCCCTGCGCGCATCGCGCGGCAATCACGATGAAATCGGCAGCCTCGCCGAGGCCTTCAACACCATGCTCTCGCGGATCGAGGCCCGGGAGCAGCAGCTCAAACGCGCTCGCGACGACTCCCAGGCAGCCTACGATCAGGCCCAGGGTTTGGCCGAAGAAACCCGGCACACCAACCGCAAGTTGGAGCTCGAAGTCCAGGTGCGCAGCAAGATCGAGAAAAAACTCACCGGGTTCCAGAACTACCTCAACAGCATCATCGACTCGATGCCTTCGGCGCTGATCGCCCTCGACGAACAGCTCTACGTGACGCAATGGAATCAGGAGGCCAGCGCCTTGTCCGGCACGCGCCTCGATGAAGCGCTGAACCAGCCGATCTTCCTTGCTTTCGAGCCGCTCAAGCCGTTTTTGCCGCAACTCAAGCAAACGGTCGAGCAGCATACGGTGGCCAAGATCGAACGCGTCACCTGGTTCAAGGACGACGACCCGCGCCACTACGCCCTGACGTTCTATCCGTTGATGGGCGGTGCCGGGCGCGGCGTGGTGATCCGGATCGACGACATCACCCAACGCCTGTCCCTGGAAGAGATGATGGTGCAATCGGAGAAGATGCTCTCCGTCGGTGGCCTCGCCGCCGGCATGGCTCACGAGATCAACAACCCGCTGGGTGCGATCCTGCACAACGTGCAAAACATTCGCCGGCGCCTTTCGGCGGAGTTGCCAAAGAACCTGGAAGTGGCCGAACAAGCCGGTATCGAACTGGCGACGGTCAACCACTACCTGCAATCTCGCGAAGTGCCGCAGCTGCTCGACGGCATCCAGCAAGCCGGTGCACGAGCGGCGAAAATCGTCACCCACATGCTCAGTTTCAGTCGTCGCAGTACCCGCCAGATGGCTCCGTGCGATTTGCCCGCGCTGATCGATCAGGCCGTGGAAATCGCTAGCAACGATTTCGACCTCGCCATCGGCTTCGACTTCAAGGGCCAGGCTATCATTCGCCAGTTCGACCCGGCGCTCGGGCCCGTCCCCGGCACCGCTAACGAACTCGAACAGGTGTTGCTCAACCTGTTGAAAAACGCCGCGCAAGCCATCCACCAGCGCGAAGACGACAGCGAGCCGGGGCGAATCATCCTGCGCACCAAACTCAATTCGCCTTGGGCAGAAATCCAGGTCGAGGACAACGGCATCGGCATGAGCGAAAGCGTGCGCAAACGCACCTTCGAGCCGTTCTTCACCACCAAGGAAATCGGCCAGGGCACGGGCCTTGGGCTGTCTGTGTCGTACTTCATCATCACCAATAACCACAAAGGCCAGATGGAAGTGCAATCGACCTTGGGCCAAGGCACATGCTTCACCCTGCGCCTGCCGCTGGCGAGCACGCCACCGGTCGCGCAAGAACTCAATCTGCTATCGAGGTAATCATGGGTTTTCGTTTGTCGAAGATTTACACCCGCACTGGCGACAAAGGCGAAACCGGGCTGGGCGATGGCCGTCGCGTGCCCAAGGATCACCCGCGAATCGAAGCCATCGGCGAAGTCGATACGCTCAATAGCCAAGTAGGCGTATTGCTGGCCGGGCTGGCAGCAGAAACGACCACTTTTGCGAGCTTGCAGGAAGTGATCGCGGTCTTGGCGCCGTGCCAGCATCGATTGTTCGACCTCGGCGGTGAACTGGCGATGCCGGTGTATCAGGCGTTAAACGAAGCGGAAATCGAACGCCTGGAGGCGGCAATCGATCAATGGAATGAAGAGCTGGGACCGTTGGAAAACTTCATCTTGCCCGGCGGCTCAATGCTGATTGCCCAAGTCCACGTTTGCCGTAGTCTAGCGCGCAGCGCCGAGCGGCGGTGTCAGCAATTGAATGCGATTGAGCCGTTGGCCGGGGTTGGCCTGGCGTACATCAATCGGTTGTCGGACTTGTTGTTTGTGGCGGCGCGGTTGATTGCCAAGCGCCAGGGCGTGGCGGAAATTCTTTGGCAGCCAGCGGCGAAACCTGAGGTTTAGTCGGCGTCTGTCAGGCCGCCTTCGCTGGCAAGCCAGCTCCTACAGTTCTGTGAACACCGCACATCCTCTGTAGGAGCAGGCTTGCCAGCGAAGAGGCCATCCACCTCAACACACAATCAAGCCTCAGGCCAAAACGCCCGAATCCCCGCCACGCCCTGCGCCCCGGCGGCCCAGGCTTTCTCGACCTCAGCCGGGCCAACCCCACCGAGCAGGAACACCGGCTTGCTGAACCCGTCGATCAAACCCGACGCCTGCTCCCAACCCAACGGCTCGGCGCCCGGGTGGGTCAGGGTCGGTTGTACCGGCGACAGGGTCACGAAGTCCACGCCCATCTGTTCAGCCAGCGCCAGCTCTTCAGCGTTATGGCACGAGGCCGCCAGCCAGCGCGAGGCAGGCAACGGTCGCCCCGCCGCTGCGTATTTGCGCAGCTGGGCCGACGTGATGTGCCAGCCGGCGGACGGGAAGTCGCCCAGCCACTCGAACGGCCCCTTGATCATCAACTGGGCCTTGCCGGCGCACAGCCCCACCGCGTCCACGGCCAGGTCGCGATATTTCGGATCGTAACCATTCGGTGCACGCAGCTGGATCAACTTGATGCCGCCGGCAATGGCCTTCTGGATACCGCGCAGCAATGCCGGGGTTTCCAGGTCTTCCGGGGTGATCAGGTACTGAGAGGGCAATCGAGCCGCCGCGACAATCGGCTGGTTGGCCGCCGGGAACTCATAGCTCACCAGGTCTCGCGGTGTCACCCAAGCAAGCGGTTGCCCTTCGGCACCATGGGGCTCGCCGGTAAAGGCCGAGACTTCCCAGACATCCAGCAGCACTTCTTTATCCGGGTAATCGTGGCGAACCTTAATCAGCGGGCGCGCCGCGCCCACCCCGATGCCTAGCTCTTCATGGAGTTCACGGGCCAGTGCGGCTTCGACCGACTCGTCGTCCTCGACCTTGCCCCCGGGAAATTCCCACAGGCCGCCCTGGTGCTGGGAATCGGCACGGCGGGCGATCAGTATCTGGCCACTGTCATTGCGAATGACGGCGGCGGCGACATGCACGCGTTTCACTTTTCCATCTCCTGCAGTCCGGCCTTCTGCCAGGCCTTGAACGCCGGCCATTGGTAGAGAGTCTCGACGTAGGCTTCATCGGTGGCCGACAACTTCACCTGATAGGTGCGCAAGCGCACGGCAATCGGTGCAAAAAACACGTCAGCCAGGGTTAGCCGGCCAAACAGGTAAGGCCCGCTTTCAGTCGCGACGGCACGGCATTCGGCCCACAGCGCCGACATGCGCTCGATGTCGGCTTGCACGTCAGACGGAACAGGCGACAACGGCGCGTCATGGCTCAAGTTGAACGGCATGTTGCCGCGCATGGCGAAGAACCCGCTGTGCATCTGCGCACAGGCCGAGCGCGCCTGGGCGCGGGCACCGATGTCTTTCGGCCAGAGGCCGGCGTCCGGGAACTGTTCTGCCAGGTATTCGGCAATCGCCAGGGAATCGGCGATGGTGCCGTGTGCGGTTTTCAGCAGCGGAACCTTGCCAGTTGGCGAATGCTTGAGCAGACGCTCGCGGGTGTCCGGCTGGTTCAGTTTGATCAGTTCTTCGGTGTAGGCCGCGCCGGTAAGATCCAACGCCAGGGCGCCGCGCAGGGACCAGGAAGAAAGCAGTTTGTCGCCGATGATCAGGTGCAGGCTCATGTTCAAGCATCCTCAAGCAAGAAAGATCACAACCTGTAGGAGCTGGCTTGCCAGCGAAAGCGTCATCTGCCGCGATCAATCCATCACGGCTAATGACGCCTTCGCCCGCAAGCTGGCTCCTACAGGTCTTGCGCTGTTACGTGCGGTATTCGGCGTTGATCTTCACGTATTCGTGGGACAGGTCGGTGGTCCAGATGGTTTCGCTGCAATCACCGCGACCCAATTCGATACGAATGGTGATTTCTTCCTGCTGCATCACCGCCGCGCCCTGGGCTTCGGAGTAGGTTGCGGCGCGCGCGCCACGGCTGGCAATGCAGACGTCGCCGAGGAACACGTCGATCTTGCTTACATCCAGGTCCGGTACGCCAGCACGGCCGACAGCGGCCAGGATACGACCCCAGTTGGGGTCGGACGCAAACAACGCGGTCTTGATCAGTGGCGAGTGAGCCACGGTGTAGCCGACGTCCAGGCACTCCTGATGATTGCCGCCGCCGTTGACTTCAACGGTCACGAACTTGGTGGCGCCTTCGCCGTCACGCACGATGGCCTGGGCCACGTCCATGCACACTTCGAACACCGCTTGCTTCAACTTGGCGAACAGCTCGCCCTCGGCGCGGGTGATTTCCGGCAGTGCTGCCTGGCCGGTGGCGATCAGCATGCAACAGTCGTTGGTCGACGTATCGCCATCGATGGTGATGCGGTTGAACGACTTGTTGGCGCCATCGAGCATCAGGTTTTGCAACACATCACGGGAGACTTTGGCGTCCGTGGCGATGTAGCCGAGCATGGTCGCCATGTTCGGGCGAATCATGCCGGCGCCTTTGCTGATGCCGGTCACGGTGACGGTCACGCCGTCGTGCTGGAACTGACGGCTGGCGCCCTTTGGCAGGGTGTCGGTGGTCATGATGCCGGTGGCGGCCGCTTCCCAGTTGTGGATCGACAGGTCGTCAAGGGCTGCTTGCAGTGCGCCTTCGATTTTCTCAACAGGCAACGGCTCACCGATCACACCGGTGGAGTACGGCAGCACCTGGCTGGCGTGGACGCCGGTCAGCTCCGCCAGCTTGGCGCAGGTGCGCTCGGCAGCGGCCTGGCCAGGTTCGCCGGTGCCGGCGTTGGCATTGCCGGTGTTGGTCAGCAGGTAACGCACAGGGCCTTGCACGCGTTGCTTGGCCAGAATCACTGGCGCGGCACAAAAGGCGTTCAGGGTGAACACGCCAGCAACCGTGGAGCCTTCGACACAGCGCATGACCACGACGTCCTTGCGCCCAGGGCGCTTGATGCCGGCCGAGGCAATACCGAGCTCAAAACCGGCAACCGGGTGCAACGTTGGCAAAGGACCAAGACCAACAGCCATGAATGCGCTCCTTTAATAAGATGTCAGCACCGTTTCAGGACAACGGTGGTTCGAATGGTAAAACGCCGCGACGGCAGGAGCCGGTCGCGGCGCGGGTATTTCAGCGATTGAAACGGGTATTACTGGATCTGCCCGTGGCAATGCTTGAATTTCTTGCCCGAACCGCAGTAGCACAGTTCGTTGCGACCCAGCTTCTGCTCGTTGCGAACCGGCGCAGCGGCGAGGGCCACATCGACCTCTTCACCCAGCACTTCCGGCTGCTCAAGACCCGGAGCCTCTTCATGCAGGAACTGCATGCGGGCGGCCAGCGCCTCGGCTTCCTGACGCAGACGCTGCTCTTCCTCGATTGGATCTTCGCGGCGAACCTGAACGTGGGACAGCACACGGATCGAATCGCGCTTGATCGAATCCAGCAACTCGGAGAACAGCGTGAACGACTCGCGCTTGTACTCCTGCTTCGGGTTCTTCTGGGCATAACCACGCAAGTGGATACCGTGACGCAGGTGATCCATGGTCGACAGGTGGTCTTTCCACAGGTCGTCCAGTACACGCAGAACGATTTGCTTCTCGAAGGTGCGCAACGCTTCGGCGCCCGCCTGGTCTTCTTTCTCGTTGTACGCGGCGATGAGTTCCTGCATCAGCTTCTCGCGCAGGGTCTCTTCGTACAGGTGATCGTCTTCGTCGAGCCATTGCTGGATCGGCAGTGCTACGCCGAAATCGCTCTGCAGTGCGGCTTCCAGACCGGCCACGTCCCACTGCTCAGGCAGCGATTGTGGTGGAATGTGTGCGCTGACGGTGGCGTTGAGCACGTCCTGACGGAAGTCAGCGATGGTCTCACCGATGTTGTCGGCGGCCAGCAACGTGTTACGCATGTGATAGATCACTTTACGCTGTTCGTTGTTGACGTCGTCGAACTCAAGCAGTTGCTTACGAATGTCGAAGTTGCGGCCTTCAACCTTGCGCTGGGCCTTTTCGATGGCGTTGGTCACCATGCGATGCTCGATCGCTTCGCCAGGCTGCATGCCCAGGGCCTTCATGAAGTTCTTCACCCGGTCAGAGGCGAAGATGCGCATCAGGCTGTCTTCCAGCGACAGGTAGAAGCGACTGGAACCGGCGTCGCCCTGACGGCCGGCACGGCCACGCAGCTGGTTGTCGATACGGCGCGATTCGTGACGCTCGGAGGCAATCACCTGCAAACCGCCCGACTCGAGCACTTGCTGGTGACGCTTCTGCCAGTCGGCCTTGATCTGGGCAATCTGCTCAGGGGTCGGGTTTTCCAGCGAAGCCACTTCCACTTCCCAGTTACCGCCCAACAGGATGTCGGTACCACGACCGGCCATGTTGGTGGCGATGGTCAGTGCGCCTGGGCGACCGGCCTGGGCGATGATCTCGGCTTCCTTTTCGTGGAACTTGGCGTTCAGGACCTTGTGTTCGATGCCTTCCTTCACGAGCAGGCTGGACATGTGCTCGGAGGTTTCGATGGTGGCGGTACCGACCAGGACCGGACGGCCGGCGGCCATGCTTTCCTTGATATCGGCCACGATGGCCGCGTATTTCTCGTCGGCGGTCAGGAACACCAGGTCGTTGTAGTCTTTACGCGCCAAAGGCTTGTTCGGTGGAATCACCATGACCTGCAGGCCATAGATCTGGTGGAATTCGAACGCTTCGGTGTCGGCCGTACCGGTCATGCCGGACAGCTTGTTGTACAAACGGAAGTAGTTCTGGAACGTGGTCGATGCCAGGGTCTGGCTTTCGGCCTGGATGTTGAGGTTTTCCTTGGCTTCGATGGCCTGGTGCAGGCCTTCGGACAAACGGCGACCCGGCATGGTACGGCCGGTGTGTTCGTCGACCAGTACGACCTGACCGTCCTGCACGATGTATTCGACGTTGCGATGGAACAGCTTGTGCGCACGCAGGCCGGCGTAAACGTGAGTCAGCAGGCTCAGGTTGTGCGCCGAGTACAGGCTCTCGCCTTCAGCCAGCAGGCCGAGGGAGGTCAGCGACTCTTCAACGAACTGGTGACCGGCTTCGTTGAGCTCGACCTGGCGGGTCTTCTCGTCGACGGTGTAATGGCCGGCCTTGGTGACTTCGCCTTCAACCTCTTCGATATGCAATTCAAGCCGCGGGATCAGTTTGTTGATCTCGATGTACAGCTTGGAGCTGTCCTCGGCCTGACCGGAGATGATCAGCGGGGTACGGGCTTCGTCGATGAGGATCGAGTCGACTTCGTCGATCACGGCAAAATTGAGTTCGCGCTGGAATTTTTCTTCCATGCTGAACGCCATGTTGTCGCGCAGGTAATCGAAACCGAATTCGTTGTTGGTGCCGTAGGTGATGTCGGCGGCGTAGGCGGCGCGCTTTTCTTCCGGCGGCTGGAACGGCGTGACTACGCCGACCGTCAGGCCGAGGAATTCATACAGCGGGCGCATCCAGTTGGCGTCACGGCGGGCCAGGTAGTCGTTCACCGTCACAACGTGCACGCCATTGCCGGACAGCGCGTTGAGGTAAACGCCCAGTGTTGCCACCAGGGTCTTGCCTTCACCGGTACGCATTTCCGCGATCATGCCTTCATGCAAGGTCATGCCGCCGATCAGCTGGACATCGAAGTGACGCATGCCCATGACACGCTTGCCGGCTTCGCGGGCGACCGCAAAGGCTTCTGGCAGCAGTTTGTCGAGGGTTTCCCCTTTGGCGATGCGGGCCTTGAACTCGCTTGTCTTGGCACGCAATTGATCGTCCGAAAGGGCCACCATTTGCTCTTCGAAGGCATTGACGAGTTGCACCGTCTTGAGCATGCGTTTGACTTCACGCTCGTTCTTGCTTCCAAAAAGTTTCTTTAACAAAGGCGCAAACATATCGGCAGGATCTTCCACACTAAAGGGATGGAGGGCGGCCCCGTGAGTCGCCCGTGCAGCCCTCATGGCCGCATGCGAACGAGCATTCTACCCGGAAACGATGGTGAGGAAAGTGGCGATATTCCACGATGCTGGCACAGCGCTTTGACGGGGCTCACTTAAAATAGGGGCGTTTTGCTCAACTTCAAGTCATACACGGCAGAAGTTAGTTGTTGATTTAATGGGTAAAGCGTCCCCAAAAGCAATGGGCGGGTGCATTCAGTGCTTTCTGCTACCATGGCGCCTCTGTTACTTCAGGTGTCTGATCATGGCATTTCGCCCACTTACGGCCAAGGTTCCTGCCGTTCTACTACGCGAAGCCAAGCCGCTGAAGGCCATTCTTGGCCACGCTCAACGCCTGGGTCATCTGCAACGTCTGCTCGAAAGCCAATTGCAACCCGCCGCTCGCGAACATTGCCACGTGGCTTCATGGCGTGAAGGCAGTTTGTTGCTGATTGTCACTGACGGTCATTGGGCCACCCGCCTGCGCTACCAGCAAAAGCGCTTGCAGCGACAACTGCAAATGTTCGACGAGTTTACCAACCTCACGCGAATCCTGTTCAAGGTGCAGCCGCCGACCGTCCAGCGGGGAGCGACCGGGCATACCATGGATCTGTCGGAGGATGCGGCCGCGACCATCCAGGCCACGGCCGACGGGATCAGCGATCCGAATTTGCGGGCGGCGCTTGAACGACTGGCGGCGCACGCCAAGTCCAAAACCTGACACTGATCTCGTGTGGGAGCGAGCCTGCTCGCGAAGATGGCGGGACGTTCAACATTGATGTTGTCTGGCACACCGATTCGCGGGCAAGCCCGCTCCTACAGTTTGAATGTGTTATCGGCGTTTGTTGCCACCCAACAACGACCCCATCAAGCCGCGCACCAACTGTCGGCCAATCTGGTTTGCCGCCTGTTGCATCGCTGATTTCAGTGCTTTCCCCGCCGCTGTGCCGAGGAACTCTCCCGCTTGTTCGGTGAAAGTGGGTTCCTGCTTGCCCTGTTGCGCTTCGGGCTCCGGTGCCAGTCCCTTGCGCCCCATCAGCACTTCATAGGCTGATTCGCGATCGATTGGCTGGTCATATCGCCCTTTAAGCGGTGAGCCAGCAATCAACGCTGCGCGCTCAGCATCGGTCAACGGACCGATCCGCGATTGCGGCGGTGCCACCAGCACCCGCTGGACGATTTCCGGCGTGCCTTTTTCCTGCAAGGTGCCGACGAGGGCTTCGCCGATACCCAACTCGGTCAGCACCGACAAGGTATCGAACGCCGGATTCGGCCGAAAACCTTCGGCCACCGCGCGCAAGGACTTCTGTTCCTTCGACGTGAACGCACGCAACCCATGCTGGATGCGCAAACCCAGCTGTGCCAACACGTCGTCCGGCAAGTCACCCGGCGACTGGGTGACGAAATACACA
Organism: Pseudomonas sp. NFX15; assembly: GCF_049132105.1. NCBI lineage: Bacteria > Pseudomonadati > Pseudomonadota > Gammaproteobacteria > Pseudomonadales > Pseudomonadaceae > Pseudomonas > Pseudomonas sp. NFX15. Next base: position 98,894 of record NZ_JAFMPV010000015.1, on the reverse strand, counting down.
CCCACGCCTTTCGACCGAATCAGCCTCACCACTTGTTCCAAGCGATCGCGCAAGGCCTGGGGCGTGCCGTTGAACAACAAATGCGCCTCGTCGAAGAACAGCGCCAGCAACGGTTTGTCGGCATCGCCGCGCTCCGGCAGTTGCTCGAACAGTTCGGCCAGTAACCACAACAGGAACGTCGCATAGACCTTCGGCGCCTCATGCACCAGGCGACTGGCGTCGAGCAAATGGATGCGTCCGCGTCCATCCGCCGCGGGCTGGAGGATGTCTTCGAGTTGCAGCGCCGGCTCACCGAACAGGGCTTCGGCCCCCTGTTGTTCCAGGGTCGCCAGACGTCGCAGCAATGCCTGGCTGGACCCGGTGGTCATCAATGCCGCATCGTCGCCCAGCAACTGGGGGTTGTCCCGCAGGTGATTGAGCAACGCCTTCAGGTCCTTGAGATCGAGCAACAACAGGCCTTCGCGGTCCGCCACCTTGAACGCGGCGTACAACGCCGACTGCTGGCTGTCGGTCAGTTCCAGCAGGCTGCCCAACAGCAACGGCCCCATTTCACTCAAGGTTGTCCGTAAAGGATGACCCGACTGGCCATGTACGTCCCACAACGTTACCGGATAAGCCTGAGGCTTGTGGTTCAGCCAAGGCATCCCGGCAATTCGCTCGGCGATCTTGCCTTGAGGATTGCCCGCAGCGCCTAGGCCGCACAGGTCACCCTTGATGTCGGCGGCGAACACCCCCACGCCAGCATCGCTGAAGGCTTCTGCCAGGCGTTGCAACGTCACGGTCTTGCCGGTACCGGTCGCGCCCGCGATCAAACCGTGGCGGTTCGCCAGGCGCATGGCCTGGGCAATCGGCTGACCTTCGAGATCGGCACCGATAACGAGTTGCATTGAGTCAGGCATTTGATCACCCATGATTAATCTTTGGTCCTACACGGCCGATAGAGAAAGCGACAAAGCAACAGACACGATCTGGTCGGAATTTTCCCTAAGGAGAGTCGGAAACTTCATTTGCTTTCAACCTTGCCCGTTGTGCGTCCCTTTATAAAAGCACGCGCTGGACATTAAGACCTTAGCGGAACCCCAAGCCATGAACAAAAATCTGCGTTTCAGCCATAAGATCCTGCTTGCCGCCGCCCTCATTGTTATTGCCGCCTTCGCCTCATTCACGCTGTACAACGATTATTTGCAGCGCAATGCCCTCCGCGAAGACCTCGATAACTATCTCAACGAGATGGGTGACGTCACCGCCAACAACATCCAGACCTGGCTGGCCGGGCGCATTCTGCTGATCGAGAACCTCTCGCAGAACATCGCCATCAACCCGGAACAAGCCAACGTCGCCAACCTGCTTGAACAGAAAGCCCTGACATCGACCTTCATGGCTTCCTACCTGGGTGACGCCACCGGGCACTTCACCATTCGTCCGGACGCGAAGATGCCCGACGGCTTCGACCCTCGTGTTCGCCCTTGGTACAAGGGCGCCGAAAGCAGCAGCACCGCGACCCTGACTGAACCCTACATCGATGCGGCGACCGGTCAACTGATCATTTCCATGGCGATCGCCTCGAAGAAAGCCGGCCAGAGCGTTGGCGTAGTGGGCGGCGACTTGAGCCTGCAAACCCTGATCGAGACCCTCAGCGCCCGTGACTTCGATGGTATGGGCTACGCGTTCCTGGTCAGTGCCGACGGCAAGATCCTGGTGCATCCGGACAAGGCGCTGGTGATGAAATCCCTGAGCGAGGCGTATCCGAAAGATACCCCGCGCATTGGCAGCGGTTTCAGCGAAATCGATGTCGACGGCAAAACCCGCATCGTCAGCTTTACCCCAATCAAGGGCCTGCCTTCAGTCAACTGGTACATCGGTCTGTCGGTCGACAAGGAAAAAGCCTTCTCGATGCTCAGCGAATTCCGCACCTCGGCGGTGGTCGCGACCATCATTGCCGTGGTCATCATCATTGCCCTGCTGGGCATGTTGATCCGCATCCTGATTCAGCCGCTGCACGTCATGACCCGCGCCATGGCCGACATTGCCGACGGCGAAGGCGACCTGACTAAGCGCCTGAGCATCCAGAACAATGACGAATTCGGCACCCTTGGCACCGCCTTCAACCGCTTCGTTGAGCGCATCCACGGCTCGATCCGCGAAGTGTCGTCGGCCACCGGCCAGGTCAACGAAGTCGCGCTGCGTGTCGTCGCCGCGTCAAACTCGTCGATGTTCAACTCCGACCAGCAAGCCTCGCGCACCAGCAGCGTGGCCGCCGCGATCAATCAACTCGGCGCCGCCGCCCAGGAAATCGCCCGTAATGCCGCCCAGGCCTCAAGCCAGGCCAGCGATGCCCGCAGCCTGGCCGAAGATGGCCAGCAAGTGGTGGATCGCAGCATCGTGGCGATGAATCAACTGTCGAGCATGCTCAGCGCGTCGAGCAGCAACATCGAATCGCTGAACAGCAAAACGGTGAACATCGGGCAGATTCTCGAAGTGATCACCAGCATTTCCCAGCAAACCAACTTGCTGGCGCTCAACGCTGCGATTGAAGCGGCTCGCGCCGGTGAGGCCGGTCGCGGTTTTGCCGTGGTGGCGGACGAAGTACGCAACCTGGCTCACCGCACGCAGGAATCGGCGCAACAGGTGCAGAGCATGATCGAGGAGCTGCAGGTCGGCGCCCGCGAATCGGTCAGCACCATGAGCGACAGCCAGCGCCACAGCCAGGACAGCGTGGAAATCGCCAACCTGGCGGGTGAACGCCTGAACAGCGTGACGCTGCGGATCGGCGAAATCGACGGCATGAACCAGTCGGTGGCCACCGCGACCGAAGAGCAGACTGCCGTGGTGGAATCGATCAACGTCGACATCACCGAGATCAACACGCTGAACCAGGAAGGTGTGGAAAACCTGCAATCGACCTTGCGTGCGTGCTCGGACCTTGAGCAGCAGGCAGCGCGGTTGAAGCAGCTGGTAGGCAGTTTCCGTATCTAGCGTCTGAACGAGCCTTTTCGCGGGCAAGCCAGCTCCTACACATATGCATTCCTGTAGGAGCTGGCTTACCAGAAAAAGCCCCACCTTTCCCCTTCCAAAAAACCCGACCGAACATCTATTCGCCCTAACGGTCAACCAAGTGAGGACCGGGACCGGAGGATCGTTCATCGTGCATATCGCTGACATCACCATGTTCTACGCCCCCGCCAGCGGTGGCGTGCGCACTTACCTGGATGCGAAGCATCGTCGCCTGGGTATCAAGACCGGCATTCGCCACAGTTTGCTGATCCCCGGATCGTCCTTGAGTGAACGGGACGGCATCTTCACGGTGCCGGCACCGGCGCTGCCGTTCGGCAAGGGGTATCGCTTCCCCTTGCGTCTGGCGCCGTGGCGCAATGTCTTGCACGATTTGCAGCCCGACCTGATTGAAGTCGGTGATCCTTACCTCACCGCCTGGGCGGCGCTGGACGCGCGACGGCAACTCGATGTGCCGGTAATCGGTTTCTATCACTCGGACTTGCCGCTGCTGGTCAGCAACCGCATGGGTCCCTGGCTGACCAACAATGTCGAGGCCTATGTCAGCAAGCTCTACGGCAACTTCGACCGGGTCCTGGCGCCCAGCCAGGTGATGGCCGACAAACTGATCGGGCTGGGGGTCAGGAACGTCTTCGTGCAACCGCTGGGCGTCGACCTGAAAACCTTCAACCCTGACGCCCGCGACCCGGGGCTGCGGGCTGAAATGGGCCTGGATGAACACACCCATCTCTTGATCTTCGCCGGACGCGGCTCCAAGGAAAAAAACCTGCCGGTGCTGCTCGACTGCATGAAACGCCTGGGCCGGCGTTATCACTTGCTGCTGGTGGGTTCGTCGATGCCGACGGCCGTGCCGTCCAACGTCACCGTGATCGACGAGTTCTGCCCGCCCCCCCAGGTGGCACGCCTGATGGCCAGCGCCGATGCCCTGCTACATGCCGGTGACCAGGAAACCTTCGGCCTGGTGATACTCGAAGCAATGGCCAGTGGTATTCCGGTGGTGGCCGTTGCGGCCGGAGCCTTCGAGGAAATCGTCACCGCAGAAGGCGGCCTGCTCTGTGCGCCGGACAATCCTGCCGCGATGGCCACAGCGGTACGTGAACTGTTTTCCTCGGGCAGTACAACACTGGGCCGACAAGCACGATTGCATGTCGAACGCCATTACGCTTGGGACACCGTTGTCGACAGCCTGTTGGGCCACTACCACGCGGTGCTCGGCAGCCAATGGCCGCTGACATCCAATGGTTGAAGCCATGGACAAGCCCGCTCTAATACTCGCCCTGCACGATGTGGCCCCATGCACCTGGGCCGATTACCAGCCGTTCGTGCGCGCCGTCGACGCCATGGGCGACGTGCCGATCACTTGGCTGGTAGTACCGAACTTCCATAAACACAACGATCTGGACAAGCATCCGCAACTGCGCCATCAACTCGATGCGCGACTCGCCCATGGCGATGAACTGACGCTGCATGGGTATTTCCATTGCGATGACAGCCCGATACCAACCACGCCACGGGAATGGTTCATGCGTCGGATCTACACCCACGAAGGAGAGTTTTATGATTTGTCACAAGAGGCCGCCCTCGTCCGCCTGCGTCAGGGCATCGAGCTGTTCCAGCGCCATGACTGGCCATTGGCGGGGTTCGTCGCCCCGGCCTGGCTGATGAGCGAAGGCACACGCCAGGCATTGCGCCAATTGCCGTTGAGTTACACCAGCGACTCGCAACATCTATATCGTTTGCCGGATTTCACCGCGATAGAGGCGCCGGGACTGGTCTGGAGTGCGCGCAGCGCCTGGCGCCGGGGCCTGTCGAAACTTGTCAGCGACCGCCGCGAACACCGCTGGCAGCATGCCCCGGTCATTCGCCTGGGCCTGCACCCGGTGGACATGCGTCATGAATTCTCGCGCCGATACTGGCTGCAAACCCTCGAACGTTTGCTCGACAGTGGGCGCGAGCCAATGACCAAGTCGCGATGGCTGGTGCTGCAAAGCGAACGTCTGGAGCACGCCGCATGAATCGCGCGCTGCTGTTGTTCGTCGTCCTGCTCGCGGCGGTTTCGATCCCGCTGGTGTTGGGCGGCAACGAGATCTGGTCGCGACTGGACGGTTTTTCGCTGCCGTGGCTGCTGATCATGTTCGGCATGATCCTGATCTGCTGGGTCGTGAACACCGTGCGTTTGCGCCTGTTGTTGGGGGATCAGTGCGACAGGGTCGGCCGGCTCAAGAGCCTGGGCGTGGTGATGGCCGCCGAATTTGCCTATTGCGCCACGCCTGGGGGTAGCGGTGGACCGCTGACGGTCATGGCGTTGCTGGCGCGTCACGGTGTGCGCCCGGCCAGGGGCAGCGCCGTGTTTGCGATGGACCAACTGAGCGACTTGCTGTTTTTCCTCTGCGCCCTGAGCGGGATCCTGATTTACGCCCTGTTCCAGCACCTCAGCCAACGCATCGAATGGATGCTGATGGTCAGCGCCACCTCATTGTTCGGCGGGCTGCTCACCTGCGTCATGGTCGCCCGCTATCACCGCTCATTGATTCGCCTGAGCGGCCGCTGGCTCGCCCGACTCAACGTCAAACCCGCCACGCGAATGCGCTGGACGCGCAAGCTCCTGCATTTTCTGGCGGCGTTTACCGACACATTGAAATTGCCCCTGCAGACCCTGATCAAGGTGTTCGCCCTGACTTGTGTGCATTGGTTGCTGCGTTACAGCGTGTTGTACCTGGCATTGCGCGGGCTCGGCGCAGAGTTGCAGTGGGCCTGGAGTTTTCTGATTCAGATGCTGGCATTGAGCGCCGGGCAATTGAGCCTGTTGCCGGGCGGCGCGGGGGCGGCTGAGCTGACGTCCGCAGCGCTGCTGGCGCCCATGGTCGGCAAGTCCACGGCCGCTGCGGCAATTTTGATCTGGCGGGCGGTGACCTATTACTTCTACTTACTGGTGGGTGGGCTGGTGTTTCTGCTGATGCTGGGCCGGCCGCTGTTGATGAAGTTGTTCAGCCTCAAGCACGCCTGAACCAAACCCTCGTAGGAACCGGCTTGCCAGCGAGGGCGTCTGCGCGGGCGATATCGCCGCTGAATGTTTTGCCCTCGTCGCGAGCAGGCTCGCTCCTACAAGAGAACTACCGTTTGGTGAAACAAGGTATTAAGGGCGCGTCATCGGCAAGTCGGGCTCTGCAGGGGCTTGAGCTTCGGCGGTAATTTCTTCCCATAGTTCGGCCGCACCGGGAAACTCAGTGCCATCTTCAGGCCCCATGTCCTCGGGGTCGTAGCGGCTCAGGCAGCCCTCGCCCAGCGTGGCGGGCGCCCTGGAGGTGGCTTTGTCGAGTGAATCGGCCATGGTCTTGTCCTCGGTGCAGAAACGGCGAAGGGCCTGAAGCGATTGAACGCCCAGGCCCTTCGAATTTCAACTGCAACGATCGTCGATCAGAAAACGACCGTCTTGTTGCCGTGCACCAGCACGCGATCTTCCAGGTGATAGCGCAGGCCACGAGCCAGCACCATCTTCTCGACGTCACGGCCAAAACGCACCATGTCCTCGATGCTGTCGCTGTGGCTGACGCGGACCACGTCCTGCTCGATGATCGGGCCGGCGTCCAGCTCTTCGGTCACGTAGTGGCAGGTCGCGCCAATCAACTTCACGCCACGCAGGGACGCCTGGTGATACGGCTTGGCGCCGACGAACGACGGCAGGAAGCTGTGGTGAATGTTGATGACCTTGTGCGCGTACGCGGTGCACAGTTCCGGCGGCAGGATTTGCATGTAGCGGGCCAGCACCACCACTTCGGCATCGTGATGCTTGACCAGGCGCGACACTTCGGCGAAGGCCGGTTGTTTATCCTGCGGATTGACCGGGACGTGGTAGTACGGGATACCGTGCCATTCCACCATGCTGCGCAAGTCGTCATGGTTGGAAATCACGCAGGAAATTTCGCAGTCCAGTTCATCGCTGTGCCAGCGGTGCAGCAAGTCGGCCAGGCAATGCGATTCGCGGCTGGCCATCAACACCACGCGTTTCTTCTGTGCGGTATCGGTGATGCGCCAGTCCATCGAGAACTCTTCGGCGATCGGGGCAAAGGCTTCGCGAAACGCTTCGATACCAAAGGGCAGCGAATCGGCACGAATTTCGTGCCGCATGAAGAACCAGCCACTGAGATTGTCCGAGTGATGGCTCGCTTCAGTGATCCAGCCGTTGTGGGATGCCAGAAAGTTACTGACTTTGGCAACGATGCCAACACGGTCCGGGCAAGAAATCACCAGACGAAAAGTGCGCATGAGGGGGAAACTCCAGAACTTCGCAAAGGCCGCCATTCTAGCGATTGCGCAGCAAAACTGCAGTATTGTTGACGCGGGCCCCTGCCGGAAGGTCGCCGGGCCATGCCGGGCAGCGCCGATACCCGTTCGCACGGTGGCGTTAGCCCGGCGCCATTCATTTGTTAATTTATGTATATCTGTCAGACCGGGACGACACTAATAACTGCATAACCAATGTGCGCCAATTTATCGAAGCTAAATAAAATAAAACCCGGCTTAAATGTTTACTTGATGAAACACCGTGACTATTATTGCGGCACTGTCACCTGCCATCCAGCGCACAACATAAGGTAGTCCCCATGTCACTGATCAACGAATATCGCGCCACCGAAGAAGCTATCAAAGAGCTGCAAGCCCGTTTGAAGAACCTGTCCCAAGACGACAAACTGCAAACCGAGCTGGAATTCGAAGGCAAACTGCGCACCCTGATGGGCGAATACTCCAAGTCCCTGCGTGACATCATCGCGCTGTTGGACCCTGAGTCCAAGACCAAAGCACCTCGCGGCGCGGCAGTAAAAACTACCGGCACCAAGCGTGCTCGCAAAGTTAAACAATACAAAAACCCGCACAACGGCGAAGTCATCGAAACCAAAGGTGGCAACCACAAGACTCTGAAAGAGTGGAAAGCCAAGTGGGGCGGCGACGTGGTGGAAGGCTGGGCTACCCTGTTGGGCTAAGCCTCAGCGCTTGTCGCAGACGGATCCGTGACAAAAAAATAACGCCAGCAAATGCTGGCGTTTTTTTATGCCCGCAGATTAAGCACGGGCATGTTCGATTTCAAAGACTCAATCGCTGGCGCAATCCCTGGACATAAACCTGCCATTCGTTGAGCACCCCTTGCTGAAACGCAGTAGCACTAACGCTCAACTGGGCCGCGGCCTCTAGAAAACTTTCCAGGGTATTGGGCGCACCCCATTCGGGATCTGACAAACGTTTCTGACAGAATATTCGCCAGCGTTCTTGCTCTTGCACATTCAACGTTTCGGGAAAGTTGCGTGCGCGATATCGAAACAACAGTTCGGGCAAACGTTCGTCATCGAACGGCCATTGCTCTTGGGCCAATTGCATCGGATCAACGCTTCTGACTTGTTCACACAATCGCCGATCACGGTCACCGATAAACCCGTCGTATAACTGTTGCTCCGGATCCTCGCTCGGAGAAAAATCTTCGCGGGCATACATCGCCAGGATTTTATCCTGCCAAACTTGCTGCGCGTCATTTAGTCGCGAAACCCGCTGCTGATACAGCGCCATATCCAGCCCCAGGCGTTGCTGGTCCTCTTTGCGAAGTACCGACAACGGCGCCACCACCGGGCACTTGTTGATGTGAATCAGCTTCAACGGCACCGGCAATTCACCCTCGGCCAGTTCTTCACGACGGGTGTACAAGCGTTGGCGCAAGGTCTCGGCGTCCAGGTCGAGCAGCCCCTGAGGGTCGAGGTGCAGGTCACAGACAATCAACGCGTTCTTGTTGCGCGGGTGCCAGGCCAGCGGCAATACCACCCCGACAAAGTTTCGCGCCGCAGAAAAGCGCCCGGAGACATGCACCAGGGGTTGCATCAGGCGTATCTGGTCCATGACTTTTTGCTTGCTGCGCAGTTGAAACAACCAGTCATAGAGCTTTGGCTGTTTCTCCCGGATGAGGCGCGCCAGGGCAATCGTCGCGCGAACGTCCGAGAGTGCTTCGTGGGCATTGCCATGATCGATGCCATTGGCCGCGGTCAGGCGTTCCAGCTTGAGCGTGACCCGCCCCTCGTCATCGGTCGGCCAGGACAGGCCATCGGGACGCAGGGCATAGGCGGCGCGCACCACATCGATCAGGTCCCAGCGGCTATTGCCGCCCTGCCACTCTCGCGCATAAGGGTCGAAAAAGTTTCGGTAAAGGCTGTAACGGGTCATCTCGTCGTCGAAGCGCAAGGTGTTGTACCCCGCGCCGCAAGTGCCCGGTGCGGCGAGTTGCGCATGCACCCGGGTCATGAAATCGGCTTCGCTCAAGCCGTGCGTTTGCAATTGTCCAGGGGTGATGCCGGTGATCGCGCAGGCGACCGGATGCGGCAGGATGTCCTCACTGGGCTGGCAAAACAGATTGACCGGCTCGTCGATTTCATTGAGATCGAAGTCGGTGCGCAGGCCGGCCATTTGCAACGGACGGTCGCAACGGGGATTGATGCCAGTGGTTTCGTAGTCGTACCAGAAGATGGAGGTCACGGGCGATTCCTGAACTGAAGATCGGCGAAGTCTAGGCGTTCAACGTACGCGGCGGCCAGTGGTCTTGTCATTCAAGCACCTTGCGCGACTCAACCTGCAATACATAGTTATGTCGTTTCCTTGGGCATTGGCTGCTAGCATCGGATGGACACAGAATCCCGACTCCGGCCACATCATCAGGTTGCCCATGCTCGAGACCACAGCACTGCCAGGGAATGCACCGCTGTCACCGCCACTGGATACGCGGTATCACGTCGAAACGCCGGAAGGCGTCGACCTGCCACTGCGCCCGGCCGGGTTGATGATCCGTGCGCTGGCGTTCACCGTCGACCTGGGTGTGCGCGGCCTGATCCTGGGCGTGCTGTTCATAGGCCTGGCGATGTTCGGCAAACTGGGTGCCGGGCTTGGCTCGCTCCTGCTGTTCGTTATCAGCTGGTGGTACATGGTGCTGTTCGAGGTGCTGAACCAGGGTCGTTCGCCGGGCAAGCAATGGCTGGGACTGCGCGTGGTGCACGACGATGGCACTCCGGTCGGCTGGTCTGCTTCGTTGCTGCGCAACCTGTTGCGCGTTGTCGATATCCTGCCATTCGGTTATTTCCTCGGGGCCGTCAGTTGCCTGCAACATCCTCATTTCAAGCGTCTTGGTGACCTCGCCGCCGGGACGCTGGTGATCTACCGCGAACACCCGCGCAGCCGCCCCGAACTTCCCGAAGCCCTGCCCCGCCGCCCGGCCTTTGTCCTCGCACTCGCGGAACAGCGCGCCATCCTCGGCTTTGCCGAACGCCAGTGCGAACTCTCGCCGGCACGGGTTGATGAACTGGCTGCAATTCTCGCCCAACCGTTGCAAGTCCCAGCCTCGCAGGCCGTGACCGAGCTCAACGGCATCGCCCGCGGCTTGCTGGGGCCGACATGAAGCAACGTCTTTTTGAAAGTCGGCACCAGGCCGAATGGGAGCGTTTCTCCCAACAGCTCGATCAGTTGGAACGAAACAGCAAAGCCCTCGACGCCGGCAGTTTCCCGAAAGACTACCGACGCCTCTGCCAGCACCTGGCACTGGCACGGGAGCGTGGCTACAGCAGTTTCCTGATCGACGCCTTGCAGCAACAAGTGCTGCGCGGACACCAACAGCTTTACCGCCACCGCAGCCGTTTAGGCGCCAGTGTGCTGGCCTTTATCCTGGCCGATTTCCCGCGACTGGTGCGTGAACAATGGCGCTTCGTGCTCGCCGCCAGCCTGATGTTCTTTGGCAGCCTGGCCGGTTTCGCGCTGCTGGTCTACCTGTTCCCGGACCTGGTCTACAACCTGCTCCCCGCCGAACAGGTCAGCGAGATGCAAAGTATGTACGATCCCGTCGCCGGTCACCTGGGGCGCACGGCGCAACGGGCGGCCAGCGAAAACTGGGTGATGTTCGGCTACTACATCATGCACAACATCGGCATTGCGTTTCAGACCTTCGCCAGCGGTTTGCTGTTTGGCCTGGGCAGTGTGTTTTTCCTGATTTTCAACGGCCTGATGATTGGCGCGGTGGCCGGGCACCTGACCTACGTCGGCTACGGGCAAACCTTCTGGTCGTTCGTGATCGGACATGGCGCTTTCGAACTCAGCGCCATCGCCCTGGCCGGTGCCGCCGGCCTGAAGCTGGGCTGGGCGTTGATCGCGCCGGGGCGCCTGCCGCGTGCCGAAGCCTTGCGCCTGGCGGCGCGCAAGAGCGTGTTGCTGATTTGCGGGGTCATGCTGTTTTTGTTGATCGCTGCGTTTATCGAAGCCTACTGGTCGTCCATGACTGGCCCTACGCACCAGACCAAATACCTGGTCGGCGCGACGCTCTGGGTGCTGGTGGCGGTTTACCTGTTTTTTGCCGGACGACAGCGCCATGCGCCTGAGTGACGCCACGGTGGTGATTCGGCCACGCTCGACCTGGGAAGCCATGGACCTCGGCGTGCTGCTGAGCCAGCGGCACCGACGGCTGCTGATGACCAGTTGGGCGCTGGTGACCCTGCCGGTGTTCGTACTGCTCAGTTGGATATTCTGGGATTCACCGTCCCTCGCGGTGTTCATTTTCTGGTGGCTGAAACCGGCGTTCGAACGCCTGCCGCTGTACATCCTGTCCAAAGCCATGTTCGGCGAAACGCCCACGCTCAAGCAGGCCCTGCAGCAATGGCCGCGCCTGCTCAAACCGCAACTGTTGGCCAGCCTGACCTGGCGACGCCTGAGCCTGCACCGCAGTTTCGTGATGCCGGTGATGCAGCTCGAAGGGCTCGACGGCGCACCACGCCAGCAACGTTTGCAAGTGCTGTTGCAGCGAGACGCCGGTGCCGCCAGTTGGCTGACGATCATTGGCGCGCACCTGGAAGGCGCGTTGTGGATCGGTTTGATGGTGCTGTTCTATCTGCTGCTGCCCCAGCAGGTCGCAATCGACTGGAGCTGGCAAACGCTGATTTCTGCGGCGTCCCAGGACTGGCGTTGGCTGGAACACCTGACCAATGCCTTTTACGCGTTGGTGCTGGTGATCTGGGAACCGATCTATGTCGCCTGCGGTTTCAGCCTTTACCTGAACCGGCGCACCGTACTGGAGGCCTGGGATATCGAACTGGTGTTCCGCCGCCTGCGCCAGCGAATCGTCAGTGCAAGTGCTGTCCTGTTGCTGGCGGTGATCGTGCTGCTGCCGCCCCCGAACAGCGCGTGGGCCGCGCAACCGGCAATGTCACCCGACAGCCCGCGTCTGCTCGACCAACCCCTGACCAGCCAGGCGGCAAGGGACAGCATCAAGGCGATTGTCGAACAAGCGCCGTTCAAGAACCGGGAGACAGTGACGCGCTACCGCTTTGGCGACGACACGCCGAACACGGAAACCGCAGGCGATGGCCAGACACCGTCGTGGTTGAAGGCCCTGCTTAAACTGTTTGAAGGGCATCACTTCGGGGCCTTGGCGACGCTGATTGAAATTCTGTTGTGGGGTACCGTGATTGGCGCTGTCGGCCTGTTGATCTGGCGCTATCGCGACTGGTTGCAGGCGTTCGTCAGCCGCCGACCGTCGCTCAAGCCCAAAGCGATACGACCGTTGCCGCAGCAGGCATTCGGCCTGGACCTCAAGCCCGAATCCCTGCCCGCCGACATCGCCAGCCACGCCGAACGCCTCTGGCAAACCCAACCACGCGAAGCCCTTGGCTTGCTCTATCGCGCCCTGCTCAGCCGCCTGCTGCACGATTTCAACATCGCACTCAAGGCCGCCGACACCGAAGGGCAAGTGCTGCATCGTGTCGAGTTGCTGCAACAGCCAGCCCTGCTGGCGTACAGCCAAAACCTGACCGGGCACTGGCAAGACATGGCCTATGGTCATCGCCTGCCGCCGGCTCAAGTGCAGCAGCAACTGTGTAACGGCTGGCGTGCTCTGTTCGGCCCGGAGACCATCCTTTGAGTCGGCGCTGGGGTTCGGTGGTCGGTGCATTGCTCGCCGCGTTGGTGATTGCGCTGAGTGTTTATCTGTATCTGAAGGCATCGCCTTACCAGACCGACATCGACCACGGCCCGTCCCCCGAAGCCAATGCCAACCCGTATCTGGCGGCGGAGCTCTTTTTGCGCAAGCAGGGCCTGAACGTCGGTCATGCCAATGGCCTGGACATCCTGCCCAGCCTCGACCCGCATCAACACAGCCTGTTGTTGCTCGGCGACCGCTACAACATGACCCCTCGGCAGATCGACCAGGTGATGAACTGGACCCGGGCCGGTGGCCGGCTGCTGTTCGTCGCCGAGTCGCTCTGGAATGAAAAACTCGGCCATAGCAATGACCTGCTGCTCGATCGGGTGCAACTGCACCAGTCCCTAAGCAAAGACCTCAAGGATCCGCCGCCGGATGCTGGCGACGATCCCTATCCGCAACTGACCAAGCTCTACCTGGAAGACGAAGACGCCCCGGCCTATGCCGGTTTCGATACCGTGTTCCATCTCGAAGACCCGAAGAACCTCGCCCAGGCCTGGGCCAACAGCGCCCGGGCCACGCACATGATGCAGCTCGACTACGGGCTCGGTTCGATCATCGTGGTCACCGATGCCGACCTGTGGAAAACCCCGGCCATCGACCAATACGACAACGCCTGGCTGCTCTGGTACCTGACTGCCGACACCGGTGTAACGCTGATCTTCAACACCGTTCATGACAGCCTGGTGACCCTGCTCCTGCGCTATTTCCCCCAGGCGCTGGTGGCGTTGTTCGCGTTGATCGCCCTGGGTTGCTGGCACGCAAGCGTACGTCAGGGGCCGTTGCTGGAACCCGCCCCCAAGGCACGCCGGCAATTGCAGGAACACCTGCGCGCCAGTGCCGATTTCCTGTTGCGCCGCAACGGTCAGGCCGGTCTGCTGCAAGCCTTGCAGCAAGACATTCTGCGTCGCGTGCGACGGCGCCATCCTGGTTTTGAACAGCTCGCCGTCGCCGAGCAATGGCGGGTGCTGGCGCGCCTGACCGGCCAACCCACGCGTGCGATCAGCCAGGCCATGAGCCCGCGTGCGAAGCAACGACTGTCCAGCGCTGAATTCAGCCGTCAGGTCGCCCACCTGCAATCTTTGAGGAATGCCCTATGAGTGAATCCGTCGAGCCCGACGCAGCGCCGAACCATGCCGCTCAACAACGTCAGCGTGCCGGTCAGTTGGCCCAAGCCGTGCGCAAGGAACTGCAAAAAGCCGTGATCGGTCAGGACAGCGTGATCGACGACGTGTTGACCGCGCTGATCGCCGGCGGCCACGTGTTGCTCGAAGGCGTACCGGGGCTTGGCAAAACCCTGTTGGTGCGTGCCCTCGCCCGCTGCTTCGGCGGCGAATTCGCACGTATCCAGTTCACCCCGGACCTGATGCCCAGCGACGTCACCGGGCATGCGGTGTACGACTTGCAGACCGAGCAATTCAAACTGCGCAAAGGACCATTGTTCACCAACCTGCTGCTGGCCGACGAGATCAACCGTGCCCCGGCGAAAACCCAGGCGGCACTGCTCGAAGCCATGCAGGAACGGCAAGTCACCCTTGAGGGCCAACCGTTGCCGATTGCGCAACCGTTCATGGTGCTTGCCACGCAAAACCCGATCGAGCAGGAAGGCACCTACCCCCTGCCGGAGGCTGAACTGGACCGCTTCATGCTCAAGGTGCGCATGGATTACCCCGATGCCGAGCAAGAGCTGGACATGGTGCGCCAGGTCAGCCGTTCGACCCGGGCCGACATGCTCGATGTGCAACCGATGCGCACGTTATTGCAGGCCAAGGATGTGCTGGCCCTGCAACGCATCGCCAGTGACCTGGCACTGGACGACCAGGTGCTCGATTACGCCGTGCGCCTGGCGCGCTCCACCCGCAGCTGGCCAGGGCTGAGCCTCGGCGCCGGCCCACGGGCGTCCATCGCACTGGTGCGCTGTGCCCGTGCCCGGGCGTTGTTGCGCGGGGGTGAGTTCGTGACTCCGGATGACATCAAGGGCTGCGCCCTCGCCGTGCTGCGCCATCGCGTGCGTATGGCGCCGGAACTGGACATCGAAGGGCTGGAAGTGGATCAGGTGTTGCAACAGTTGCTCGATCAAGTGCCGGCGCCGCGCCTGTGAGACCTTCACGCCTGATGCTCGCCTGGCTGCTGATTCTGCTGGCCTGCGGCATCGTGTCTGGCACATTGCAAGTGCTGGGGGTCGCAGTCCCGGCGAACCTGATGGCGGTCAATTGGGGAATGCTCCTGGCATTGCTGGCCCTGGCACTGCTGGATGCAGTGCGGGTGAAACGCCTGTCTTCGCCGCGATTGATACGCCAGATGCCCGGTAGCCTGGCGCTGGGTCGATGGAGCGAAGTGCAACTGAGGGTCGAGCACGATTATTCACAACCACTAAAGGTACAAATCTTTGACCACGTACCACTGGGCCTGAGCTTCGAAAACCTGCCCCTGACGGTCGAATTGCAACCCGGCCAGTACAGTCAGACCGGATATCGCCTGCGCCCGCTCAAGCGCGGCCACTTCAGTTACCTGCGCTGCGAAATCATCCTGCCAAGCTCCTTGGGACTATGGTCCGACAGACGCCTGCTCGACCTGCCCGACACCACCCGCGTCTACCCCGACTTCGCCCGTCTCTATGAAGGGCAGTTACTCGCGGTGGACAACTGGCTCAGCCAGCTCGGTGTACGCCAGAAACAACGCCGTGGCCTGGGCCTGGAATTCCATCAATTGCGCGAATTTCGTGAGGGTGACAGCCTGCGCCAGATCGACTGGAAAGCCACCGCCCGCCAACGCACACCGATTGCCCGGGAGTATCAGGACGAACGCGACCAGCAGATCATCTTCATGCTCGACTGCGGCCGGCACATGCGCAGCCAGGACGATGAGCTGTCGCACTTCGATCACGCCCTCAACGCCTGTCTATTGCTCAGCTACGTCGCCCTGCGCCAGGGTGACGCAGTGGGCCTGTGTACTTTTGCCAACGAACAGCCGCGCTACCTTGCGCCGGTAAAAGGCACCAGCCATCTCAATACCCTGCTCAACACCGTCTATGACTTGAACAGCACTCAGCGCAGCGCCGACTATCAAGCCGCCGCCATGCAACTGCTGGCGCGGCAAAAACGCCGGGCACTGGTAGTACTGGTGACCAACCTGCGCGAAGAGGTCGACGATGAACTGCTCCCGGCCGTCCATCGCCTGAGCCAGCAGCACCAGGTGCTGGTCGCAAGCCTGCGCGAAGACGTGCTCGACACACTACGCCAGTCACCGGTGCAGACCTTGCCCGAGGCGCTGGCCTACTGCGGGACCGTGGATTACCTCAATTCACGCGCCGCACTCCATGAACGTTTGAACGCTCACGCAGTGTTGGTGATGGATACGCGGCCCGGTGAGTTGGGGGCCGAGTTGGTAACCCGTTACCTGGGCTGGAAACGGGCTGGCGTTTGAGCCTGTGCAATCACGAGTGGCTGGTTTTCCACTGGGTTCAAACCGAAGTCGGCAACGACTGAAAACTGAAGTACTGCCGCAATGCCTCCACCAGTTGTCCATACTCCGACGGCGCCTGTTGCAGGCTGAAACCGGCGTCGTAATGTTGGGGGGTCGCGTCTTCGTGGCACCAGAGGCAGCAGGCGTGCAAATCGATAAGGTGCTGGCCACCTTCGATGGCGGGAATCTTCAGGCGCAACTCAAAGTCCGCGCCGATCATCATCGGCAGCTGGCTGATCAGCATCAGCCCGTCGTCCGAGACATTGCCCAGATAGCCGATGGGTTTGCCGGTTATGCCATTGAATACCTTGAGGAAGTACGGCAGTTGATGCCGCTCGATTCGGCGGTCGGTGAACATGTGAAAATCGCTATGCCAGGCTCTTAAGCAGAGCCGCACTACTGCTTCGGAACGGGTCTGCCTTTAATCAGTGCCCGCTCTCCCCGCTCCCGGTGCGCCAGTCCTGTCAGCGCAACGTATTTGTAATGCCGGTCACGGGTATTGCCCCGACTCAGAGGCGAGGCTCTGCAACCGGTTTCCTCGACTATAGCTCACCACCGCCGGTGAGCCAGCGATGGAATGATGCCTGCCATCAGAACTGCGTCGGTTTTGCCGCCGCGGCACTGCGCGTCGGGTAATGACCCAGGCTCTCCAGGGTCTCGATGCGGGCTCGGGCGCGGTAGGCGTATTCGCTCTGTGGATAAGAGGCCATGATGAATTGATAAGTCTGGACCGCATCGATGTACATCTTCTGCCGTTCAAGGCACTGGCCGCGCATCATCGACACTTCCGGCCACACATAAGGCCGCGCCCGGCTGTCGCGCTCGACCTTGGACAATTCGAGCATCACCTGCTCGCAGTTGCCCCGGTCATAGGCGCTGTAGGCATTGTTCAGGTGATGGTTCATTGCCCAACGGGTGCATCCGGTAACGCTGAGGGCGCTGACGGCAAGGGCAGCAATGAGTACGAAACGCATGGGAAAATCTCCTGTCTTGAACGCTGTATCGACCCATGGTCGGAAATCTTCAGGCGGCCGGGATGCAAAGTTGCGGTGTTCAATAAAGAAAGCAATAAGTAGTGCAGACGAACAATGACTACAACTTCGCAGCATAGTAGCCTCACTCAGCGCTTGAACTCAGGAGTCTTTGCATGTCCGTCCGTCGTACCAAAATCGTTGCCACCCTTGGCCCGGCCAGTAACTCGCCGGAAGTTCTCGAACAGCTGATTCTGGCTGGCCTGGACGTCGCCCGCCTGAACTTCTCCCACGGCACCCCCGACGAGCACAAGGCTCGCGCGAAGCTGGTGCGTGAACTCGCTGCCAAGCACGGCCGCTTCGTCGCCCTGCTGGGTGACCTGCAAGGCCCGAAGATCCGTATCGCCAAATTCGCCAACAAGAAGATCGAGCTGAAGATCGGTGATCAATTCACCTTCTCCACCAGCCATCCGCTGACCGAAGGCAACCAGCAAGTGGTCGGCATCGACTACCCGGACCTGGTCAAGGACTGCGGCGTGGGCGACGAGCTGCTGCTCGACGACGGTCGCGTGGTAATGCGCGTCGATACCGCGACGGCCACCGAACTGAATTGCACCGTGACCATCGGCGGCCCGCTGTCGGACCACAAAGGCATCAACCGTCGCGGTGGCGGCCTGACCGCCCCGGCCCTGACTGAAAAAGACAAGGCCGACATCAAGCTCGCGGCGGAAATGGAAGTCGACTACCTGGCCGTCTCCTTCCCGCGTGACGCCGCCGACATGGAATACGCCCGTAAACTGCGCGACGAGGCCGGCGGCACTGCCTGGCTGGTGGCGAAGATCGAGCGCGCCGAAGCCGTGGCCGACGACGAAACCCTCGACGGCCTGATCAAGGCCTCCGACGCCGTGATGGTGGCCCGTGGTGACCTGGGCGTGGAAATCGGCGACGCCGAGCTGGTGGGCATCCAGAAGAAGATCATCCTGCACGCACGCCGCCACAACAAGGCAGTGATCGTTGCGACCCAGATGATGGAGTCGATGATCCAGAACCCGATGCCGACCCGCGCCGAAGTGTCCGACGTAGCCAACGCCGTGCTCGACTACACCGACGCCGTGATGCTCTCGGCTGAAAGTGCCGCTGGCCTGTACCCGCTGGAAGCCGTGCAAGCGATGGCGCGCATCTGCGTCGGCGCCGAAAAGCACCCGACCAGCAAGACCTCCAGCCACCGCATCGGCAAGGAATTCAGCCGCTGCGACGAAAGCATCGCGCTGGCGACCATGTACACCGCCAACCACTTCCCGGGCGTGAAGGCGATCATCGCCCTGACCGAAAGTGGCTACACCCCGCTGATCATGTCGCGTATCCGTTCCTCGGTGCCAATCTACGCGTTCACCCCACACCGTGAAGCCCAGGCTCGCGCGGCGATGTTCCGTGGCGTGTACACCATTCCGTTCGACCCGGCTTCGCTGGCACCGAACGAAGTGAGCCAGAAGGCGATCGACGAGCTGGTCAAGCGTGGCGTCGTGCAGAAAGGCGACTGGGTCATCCTGACCAAGGGCGACAGCTACCACACCACCGGTGGCACCAACGGCATGAAGATCCTGCACGTTGGCGACCCGATGGTCTGAGTGACCGCGCGCTGAAAAACAAAAGCCCCGCCATGTGAATGGCGGGGCTTTTTGCTTTCTGATCCGAGAGGTGTGTTGTCTGTTCCGGCTCTTCGCGGGCAAGCCCGCTCCTACAGGATTTTGCATTGGGCACACGTTTTGCGAACAACACCGACCACTGTGGGAGCGGGCTTGCCCACGATGGGGCCGACCCTGCCAACGCAAATTCAATGGCGCTTGATAAACCCGGTCAACGCTGCCAACGCCTCCGGCGAACGCAGCCGCTGGGTAAACAACGCCCCCTCCTCCTCAATCACCTTGCGCAATAGTTCCCGATCCGGTGCCTTCATCAATTGCTTGCTAATGCGCACCGCTTCCGGTGGCAGCGACTCAAAACGCAACGCCATTTCCCGCGCCTCGGCCAAATGGCTGTACATGGCGCGGGTCAGGGCGTTTTTCTTGTCCGGGCGATTCAGGCGCAGGGTAAGCAGGCCGCGCTCGCGTTCAATCTGGATGGCATCGGTCATGGCAGGTCTCGGCATTGCGAGGTCGGAAGATTTCATTGCGGTTTCAGCGCTCAACCACGCGGCAGGAACACATCGGCCAGCAGTTGATTGCGCGGCAATCCCGCCAGGTACAGGCGTCGGGCGAAGGCGTCGACACTGTCGGGGGCCCCGCAGAGTAGGGCCAGGGTTTGCCGAGAAACAAGCCGCAGTTGCGCCAAAGCCGCTGGCAACTCGGCCGGCGTCCACAGCTCGACACTCAGGTTTGGACGGTTGGCCGCCATGGCTTGCAGGGGTTTGGCCAGGTAGTGCTCATCGGCATCATGGGCCAGGTGAATGACGCGGATAGCGCCCTGATGATCCTGGCGCAGCGCTTCGCGCAAGACGCCAAACAAGGGGGCCAGCCCGGTGCCGGCGGCCATCAGCCACAACGGCCGGACATGCCAGTCCGGATCGTAATGCAGGGCGCCACCGCGCAGTTCACCGAGACGGATCGGATCGCCGATGCGCAGTTGCCTGGCCACATCGCTGAATTCACCCGGCTGGCGGCAATCGAGGTGGAACTCCAGGAAACGGTCTTCCTGCGGCAGGCTGGCGAAGGAGTAAGGCCGCGCCACATTACCCGCCCACAACACCAGATGCTGGCCGGCGCTGTAGCGCAACGGCCGCTGAGCAATGACGCGCAGGCGCAGGACTGTAGCGCTCAGCCAATCGACGGCCGCCACTTCGGCCGGTCGGCCATCGGTTTGCGGATCGAAGGTATGCACCTGCAAGTCGTCGATCACTTGGCACTGGCACGCCAGGCGCCAACCCTGATCGCGCTGCTCTGCACTCAGGGCATCGGGGCGACTGTCGTTTGGCAGCCCCTGCACACACTGGACCAGGCATGCGTGGCAACTGCCGGCGCGGCAACTGTAGGGCACCGGCACACCGTTCTGATTCAAGGCGTCGAGCAGGTTGCTGCCTGCCGCCACCGACCAGTGGCGCTCGCCGACCCGCAGTTCAGGCATCGACGTTCTCCCACGCCGCCGCGCAGCGGTTGCGGCCATCGCGCTTGGCGCGATACAGCGCCTGATCGGCCCGTTGCAGGGCGTCATCGAGATCGTCGCCCAATTCCAGCAAGGTCATGCCGGCGGACAGGCTAAGGTTGCGCACATTGAGGCCGATCAATTCGACATCGGTAAACGCAATGCGCAGCCGTTCGCAGCACGCGGTCAATCGGTCGGCGTCGCAATCGGGCAGCAGCACCACGAACTCTTCGCCGCCGTAGCGCGCCAGCACGTCACCGTCGCGCAGGCATGCGGTGGCCACGCCGGCAAAGGCTTGCAGCACCTGATCGCCAGCGGCGTGGCCGTGAAGGTCGTTGATACGTTTGAAATGGTCGAGGTCGATCAGCGCCAGGCCGTGCACAACGCCGGCGTCCATGGCATGCAATTCGCGCGAAGCCAGGCGCAGGAAGTGCCGGCGATTGAACAGCCCGGTGAGTTCGTCGGTGGCGACGAGGTCTTCGAGCTGGCGCATCATCCCGCGCAAGGTGTCCTGGTGTGCCTGCAAGGCAAAACGCCGCTGGCGCATCCGTTGCCGCGAGGCCTGGACGTAACGCGCATACAGCACCAGCCACACCAGCACGATAAACAGCACACAGGCCTGCAACACCGCCATGGCCGGGTCAGGCAGCTGGAAGTGGTAGCCCTCCCACAACGTGATCGCGCTGAAACTGAAGAACACCAGCAGCGCGCAGCGCACAAAGGCGCGGCGCGACAGGTGGAACAGGCCGAACAGCAGGATCAACACGTAGAACACCAGGAACGCGCCCCGGGCTTCATCCAGGTTGGCGATCAGCCAGGTTTGCCAACACAGGCCCAGCAACACTTGCGTCTCGGTCAGGCTGGGGTCGCGAAAACGCAGGTTGCAGCCGCTATAGAACACCGCGAACAGGACAGCCTGGCTGATCACCACCAGCGCGCTGCCGGCGGCGACGCTGGAGACCGGCGCATCGAAGTGGCCAGTGAAAAATGCCAGCCACAGCAACACCAATGCCAGGGCATAGGTGCCGGCCGCGAGGGCAAAGCGTTTGAGCAACAGGCGCTGGATGGCGTTATGGGTCAATCGTTGACTCACCATATGAAAAGAGACTGACAGAGCGTCCTACTCCACAGACCGTATGTCACTTTAGTGGCACGGCCGATAAATGACCATTCAATTTTAGTCGGGCCAAAGGCAACTACCACGCCATGCCCCCTGTAGGAGATGGCTTGCCAGCGAAGGCGTCCTCAAAAACAACGCAATATCCAAAGTCCCTTCGCCGGCAAGCCGGCTCCTACAAGGGCGTGGCCAACCTGATACACCGCAATCAGTAGGAGCTGGCTTGCCAGCGAAGGCGTCCTTGATGATGACGCAAACTTCAATGGCCCCTTCGCTGGCAAGCCGGCTCCTACAGGTATTTTGTGTGTTTATGCGACCAACGATTGACTGCCGGCGGGTGTGTACCGAACCGAGGCGCGGTATACTGCCGCGCCTTTTTAGCGTCGCGCCAGCAGCCCCGGCGTGCCTTGAAAGGTGCTTGCAACCGACCGATGCACCCAAGCTGCAAGCACCTTATTGAATGTTCCCGTCTTTTAGAGGAGCGCGACTCATGACCGTGATCAAGCAAGACGACCTGATTCAGAGCGTTGCCGACGCCCTGCAGTTCATTTCCTATTACCACCCCGTGGATTTCATCCAGGCGATGCACGAAGCCTACCTGCGCGAAGAATCGCCAGCGGCCCGTGACTCCATGGCGCAGATCCTGATCAACTCGCGCATGTGCGCCACCGGCCACCGCCCGATCTGCCAGGACACCGGCATCGTCACCGTGTTTGTCCGCGTGGGCATGGACGTGCGCTGGGATGGCGCCACCATGAGCCTGGACGACATGATCAACGAAGGCGTGCGTCGCGCCTACAACCTGCCGGAAAACGTCCTGCGTGCCTCGATCCTCGCCGACCCGGCGGGCGCTCGCAAGAACACCAAGGACAACACGCCTGCCGTTATCCACTACTCCATCGTTCCAGGTAACACCGTGGAAGTGGACGTGGCGGCCAAGGGCGGCGGTTCCGAGAACAAGTCGAAAATGGCCATGCTCAACCCGTCCGACTCGATCGTCGACTGGGTGCTCAAGACCGTTCCGACCATGGGCGCCGGCTGGTGCCCTCCGGGCATGCTCGGCATCGGCATCGGCGGCACCGCCGAGAAAGCCGCAGTAATGGCCAAGGAAGTGTTGATGGAATCCATCGACATCCACGAGCTCAAGGCACGTGGCCCACAGAACCGCATTGAAGAAATGCGCCTGGAGCTGTTCGAGAAGGTCAACCAGCTCGGCATCGGCGCCCAGGGCCTCGGTGGCCTGACCACCGTGCTCGACGTGAAGATCATGGACTACCCGACCCACGCCGCCTCCCTGCCGGTGTGCATGATCCCGAACTGCGCCGCCACCCGTCACACGCACTTTGTGCTCGACGGTTCCGGCCCGGTTGCCCAGGAAGCGCCGCCCTTGGATGCCTACCCGGAAATCGTCTGGGAAGCCGGCCCGTCGGCCCGTCGCGTCAACCTCGATACCCTGACCCCGGAAGAAGTGCAAAGCTGGAAGCCGGGCGAGACCGTCCTGCTCAACGGCAAGATGCTCACCGGTCGCGACGCTGCGCACAAGCGCATGGTCGAGATGCTGAACAAGGGTGAAACCTTGCCGGTGGACCTCAAAGGTCGCTTCATCTACTACGTCGGCCCGGTTGATCCGGTGCGCGAAGAAGTGGTTGGCCCGGCTGGCCCGACCACCGCCACGCGGATGGACAAGTTCACCCGTCAGATCCTCGAGCAAACCGGCCTGCTGGGCATGATCGGCAAATCCGAGCGCGGCCCGACCGCAATCGACGCGATCAAGGACCACAAAGCCGTTTACCTGATGGCAGTGGGTGGCGCGGCTTACCTGGTGGCGCAAGCGATCAAGAAGTCCC
Organism: Pseudomonas sp. NFX15; assembly: GCF_049132105.1. NCBI lineage: Bacteria > Pseudomonadati > Pseudomonadota > Gammaproteobacteria > Pseudomonadales > Pseudomonadaceae > Pseudomonas > Pseudomonas sp. NFX15. Next base: position 75,353 of record NZ_JAFMPV010000015.1, on the reverse strand, counting down.
GCGTGGTCGCTTTTGCCGAACTGGGCATGGAAGCGATCTACGAGTTCGACGTCAAAGACATGCCAGTGACCGTTGCGGTCGACAGCAATGGCGAGTCGGTGCACATCACCGGTCCTGCCATCTGGCAGAAAAAAATCAGTGAAAGCCTGGCGGTAGAAGTGCAGTAAACAGCACGTCTGCCTGCTGAAAAAAACCGGTATGTCGGCAACGGCAGACCGGTTTTTTTTCGGCCGGACAACGGTGCTCCAGCGAGGTAAACACCGTTCGCATGCTATGGTGCCCTCCCCCATTTTGTCCTGTTGTTCACCGCATGTTGCCGACTTCCCGAACCCTGCGCCTGGCGCTCTATACCCTGTTGATCATCGCCGGTGCCGCCCTCGCCGCCACGCTGGCCATGCGTCACGCCCTGCGCCAGTCAATGGTCGAGGACGCGGCACGCGCCAATCAGCAACTGGCGCTGTATGCCACCTCGTTGCATACCCTGATCGAACGCTACCGCGCCCTGCCGGCCGTGCTGGCGCTGGACCCGGAACTTCGCTCGGCGCTCAAAGGGCCGGTGAGCCCCGGGCAACAGGATGCGCTGAACCGCAAACTGGAAAAGATCAACGGTGTCGCCGACTCCTCGACCCTGGAGTTGCTCGACCGCAATGGCCTGGCCATCGCGGCGAGCAACTGGCGATTGCCCAGCAGTTATGTGGGCCACAATTACGCCTTTCGCCCCTACTTCAGCCAGACCCGGACCCAGGGCACCGGGCGCTTCTACGCGGTGGGCGTGACCAGCGGGATTCCCGGTTACTTCCTTTCCAGTGCGGTCAGCGATGACGACGGCCAGTTCCTCGGCGCCATGGTGGTGAAGCTGGAGTTTCCCGAACTGGAGCGCGAATGGCGCCAGGGCAGTGACACGCTGCTGGTCAGCGACGTACGCGCGATTGTCTTCATCGCCAACCAGCCGGGCTGGCGCTATCGCCTGCTCAAGCCGTTGAGCGACAGCGATCACGCCGAGCTCAAAAGCACCCGCCAGTACGACAAGCAGCCGCTGACGCCACTTGAGTTTCAATCGTTGCGCCGCTTCGACGAAAACAGCGTCCTGGCCCGGGTCGATGGCCCGGACGGCAAGGCGGACTATCTGTGGGAATCCCTGCCGCTGACGGCCGAGGGCTGGACCCTGCACCTGCTGCGTCGTCCGCAAATCGCCTTCGAAGACAGCCGCAACGCCGCCATCGCCGCGGCCGGTCTGTGGCTGACCGTGGTGTTCCTGCTGCTGTTTCTCAACCAGCGCTGGCGCCTGGCAAAAATGCGCCAACGCAGCCGCGAAGAACTCGAACAGCTTGTAGAGGAACGTACCCGCGATCTGCGCACCGCCCAGGAAGGCCTGGTGCAGTCGGCCAAACTCGCGGCGTTGGGGCAGATGTCCGCCGCCCTCGCCCATGAGATCAACCAGCCGCTCACCGCCCAGCGCATGCAGCTTGCAACCTTGCGCCTGCTGCTCGACCACGGCCGGGTCGACGACGCGTACAAGGCGCTCAAGCCTGTGGATGAAATGCTCACGCGCATGGCCGCCCTCACCGGGCACCTGAAAACCTTCGCCCGCAAGAGCCCCGGCGGTTTGCGTGAACGCCTGGACCTGGCGGCCGTGGTCGACCAGTCGCTGCAACTGCTCGACACACGGCTGCGGGACGAACAAGTCAGTACCGTGCTGCACCTGGCCCGTCCGGCCTGGGTGCGTGGCGATGCGATTCGCCTGGAACAGGTGCTGATCAACCTGCTGCGCAACGCCCTCGACGCGATGCAGGACAAACCCTGCAAACGCCTGGAAATACGCCTCGAGGCCGACGAACAATTGTGGCGCCTGAGCGTGATCGACAACGGCGGCGGCATCGCCGAAGAGAACCTGCCCAAGGTCTTCGATCCGTTCTTCACCACTAAACCGGTGGGCGACGGCCTGGGGATTGGCCTGGCCGTTTCGTTCGCCATCGTCCACGAGTCCGGCGGCCGCCTGAGCGCCGAAAACCATGGCAAAGGCGGTGCGGTGTTTTCCCTGACCTTGCCCATCGACGTGGAGGTGCCTGAACCATGCTGAATTCGGTAATGGTGGTCGACGACGAAAGCAGCATCCGCAGTGCCGTCGAGCAATGGTTGAGCCTGTCGGGTTTCGAGGTGCAGTTGTTCAGCCGCGCCGATGAATGCCTGGCGCAATTGCCCAGGCATTTTGCCGGGGTGATTCTCAGCGATGTGCGCATGCCCGGCATGACTGGCCTGGAACTGCTGGCCGAAGTGCAACGCCGGGACGCCGATTTGCCGGTGATCCTGCTGACCGGTCACGGTGATGTGCCGATGGCCGTCGAGGCCATGCGTGACGGTGCCTACGATTTCCTCGAAAAACCCTTCAGCCCGCAAACCCTGCTCGCCAGCCTGCACCGCGCTCTCGACAAGCGCCGGCTGGTGCTGGAAAACCGCGCGCTGCACGAGCAGGCGGACAACCGCGCCAAGCTCGATGCCACGTTGCTCGGCGTGTCCCGGGGGTTGCAGACCCTGCGCCGGCAAGTTCTGGACCTGGCAGCACTGCCGGTCAACGTGCTGATTCGCGGTGAAACCGGTAGCGGCAAGGAGCTAGTCGCGCGCTGCTTGCACGATTTCGGACCGAGGGCCGACAAGCCCTTCGTCGCCCTCAACTGCGCGGCCATCCCCGAGCAACTGTTCGAGGCCGAGCTGTTCGGCCATGAGAGCGGCGCGTTCACCGGGGCATCCGGCAAGCGCATCGGCAAGCTGGAGTACGCCGACGGCGGCACGCTGTTTCTCGATGAAATCGAAAGCATGCCGTTGGCCCAGCAAGTGAAATTGCTGCGCGTGTTGCAGGAGCAAAAACTGGAGCGACTGGGCTCGAACCAGAGCATCCGCGTGGATCTGCGCATCATTGCCGCGACCAAACCGGACCTGCTCGACGAAGCGCGGGCCGGGCGTTTCCGCGAAGACCTGGCCTATCGTCTGAACGTGGCCGAATTGCGCCTGCCGCCCTTGCGCGAACGCCGCGAAGACATACCCTTGCTGTTCGAATCGTTCGCGCAAAATGCCGCCGAACGCCTGGGACGTAAATTCCCCCCGTTGAGCGGAGCGCAATTGAGCCACCTGCTCAGCCACGACTGGCCGGGCAACGTGCGCGAGCTGGCGAATGTCGCCGAGCGTCAGGTCTTGGGCTTGGCTGAGCCAGAGCCGATGGGCATCGAGCCCGGCCAGTCGCTGGCAGCGCAGCAGGAAGCATTCGAGGCGCAATGCCTGCGCGCTGCGCTGAGCCGGCACAAGGGCGATGTGAAAGCGGTGCTCGAAGAACTGCAACTGCCGCGCCGGACCTTCAATGAAAAGATGCAGCGGCATGGGTTGAGCCGGGAGATGTTTTTGTAGTGTCTGGAAGGGCCCCTTCGCTGGCAAGCCAGCTCCTACAGGGGATCTGTGTACACCGCACATTGTAGGAGCTGGCTTGCCAGCGAAGAGGCCAGAACAGCCAACATCCCCCCAAAGCAGATAAGCAATTTTTCGCCCACCACAGACATCCAATAAGCGGATTTCCGCTCACCCAAACGCCCTACCCCCTCTAAACCGGCCCTCTCCCCCTTGGCACAGCTCCTGCTATAGCCCCCGCAGGCTGCGTTTCATCGCGCTCCACAAAAACAATTAAATGAAGGATCCTTCAATGGATAACTCCAACTCCCTGCCACTGGGGTCGGCTGCCGTGCCGGCCAAAGAAAGAACCACGTCCAGCCGCATCAAATCGATCTTCAGCGGTTCCGTCGGCAACATGGTCGAGTGGTACGACTGGTACGTCTACGCCGCCTTCTCCCTGTACTTCGCCAAGACCTTCTTCCCCAAGGGCGACACCACTGCCCAACTGCTCAACACCGCCGCGATCTTTGCCGTGGGCTTCCTGATGCGTCCGATCGGTGGCTGGCTGATGGGGCTATACGCCGACAAGGTTGGGCGTAAAAAGGCCCTGATGGCCTCGGTGTACCTGATGTGCTTCGGTTCGCTGCTGATCGCCCTGAGCCCGGGCTATGAAGTCATCGGCATCGGTGCGCCGATCCTGTTGGTGTTTGCGCGCTTGCTGCAGGGCCTGTCGGTGGGTGGCGAATACGGCACCTCCGCCACGTACCTCAGCGAAATGGCCACCAAGGAGCGTCGCGGCTTCTACTCCAGCTTCCAGTATGTGACGCTGATTTCCGGTCAGCTCATCGCGTTGGCGGTGCTGATCGTGCTGCAACAGCTGCTGACCACCGAAGAGCTGTACGCCTGGGGCTGGCGCATCCCGTTTGCCATCGGCGCGCTGTGTGCCGTGGTTGCGTTGTACCTGCGTCGTGGCATGGAAGAAACCGAGTCCTTCACCCAGAAAGAAAAAGCCAAGGAAAGCGCGATGCGCACCTTGATGCGTCACCCCAAGGAACTGCTGACCGTGGTCGGCCTGACCATGGGCGGCACCCTGGCGTTCTACACCTACACCACCTACATGCAGAAATACCTGGTGAACACCGTCGGCATGAGCATTTCCGACTCGACCACCATTTCCGCCGCCACGCTGTTCCTGTTCATGTGCCTGCAACCGATCATCGGCGGGCTGTCGGATAAAATCGGTCGTCGGCCGATCCTGATTGCCTTCGGCGTCCTGGGCACACTGTTCACCGTGCCGATCCTCACCACCCTGCACACCATCACCACCTGGTGGGGCGCGTTCTTCCTGATCATGGCGGCGCTGGTCATCGTCAGCGGCTACACCTCGATCAACGCGGTGGTCAAAGCAGAACTGTTCCCGACCGAAATCCGCGCACTGGGCGTGGGCCTGCCGTACGCACTGACCGTGTCGATCTTCGGTGGTACCGCCGAATACATCGCGCTTTGGTTCAAGAGCATCGGCATGGAAACCGGTTACTACTGGTACGTGACCGCGTGCATTGCCGTGTCGTTGCTGGTGTACGTCACGATGAAAGACACCCGCAAGCATTCGCGGATCGTCACTGACTGACAGATCAATAGAGCCTGACTGTACTGGCCTCTTCGCGAGCAAGCCCGCTCCCACATTGACCGCATCGCTTCAGTGTGGGAGCGGGCTTGCTCGCGAAGACGGCGGCACATCCAATATCAATGTGACGGGTACACCGCTATCGCGAGCAAGCTCGCTCCTACAGTGGTTTTCATCTGGCTGGAAATATGGGGCGCATGCCTGCACCATGAGCGTCTCTTGCACGCTCTGGAAATTGCGCCATGCCCGACGACATCCACTTCTACGAACCCGCCAACGGCCACGGCCTGCCCCACGATCCGTTCAATGCCATTGTCGGCCCGCGCCCCATCGGCTGGATCTCTTCACAGGATGCCGAGGGCCGCTTGAACCTGGCGCCGTACAGCTTCTTCAACGCCTTCAACTACATTCCGCCGATCATTGGTTTTTCCAGCGTCGGGCGCAAAGACAGCCTGAACAACATCGAGCAAACCGGCGAATTCGCCTGGAACCTCGCCACCCGGCCGCTGGCGGAGCAGATGAACCAGAGCTGCGCCAATGTCGGGCCGGACATCAATGAGTTTGAATTGAGCGGTTTGACCACTGTGGCGTCGAAGGTTATCCAGGTGCCACGGGTGGCCGAGAGCCCGGTGTCATTCGAGTGCAAGGTCACGCAGATCATTCAGTTGCAACGGGCGGACGGCAACGTGGTGCCGAGCTGGCTGATCCTCGGCGAAGTGGTCGCCGTGCATATCGCCAAGTGGCTGTTGAAGGACGGGGTCTACGACACCGCCGCGGCAGAACCGATTCTGCGCGGCGGCGGGCCGGCGGATTATTTCCAGCTGGGGCCTGAGGCGTTATTCAAGATGTACCGCCCGGGGGCGGTGAAGTGATCACCAGAGCAGGTCGGTGTTTTCCTTGACGTCCTTGAGGCGGGTCAGCTCCCTGGCGGCGGCTTCGTCGGCCTCGTGGGCGGTCTTGAAGGTCTGGCCTTCGAGCACTTTGTGAAAACGCGGGGCGCCGGCCCCCCCCAGCGCTTTGACGGCGATGGCGGCGTGGTAACCGCCCTCGCCTGGTACTACAGCGGAAACAGCTTCGAAGTGGTCAAAGGCTTTTCTTGCCATGTCGCGAATCCTGGCGGGTTGGGAATGCCGTCATTAAACCCTCAACCGGCCAGTTTGTGTACCGCTGCGCCGGACTGACCGAGGGCCTGTGCTGCCGAGACCTCCTTGAAGGTATGGAAATCCAGGCTGTTGACCACCAGTTCCTGCACCAGCTCGGCGAAAACTTCCATCGCCGGCGTGCTGAAGTACGCGGTCATGGCCTGTTGATTGCTCCAGAAACCGGACACCAGCCACAGCTGCGGATCGCACTGCGAATGCTGCAAGGCAAAGCTCAGGCAGCCTGGTGCTGCGCGGGAAGGCTCGATCAGGGCGCTCAGGCGTACACCGAGTTCCGCCGAATGCCCGGCGCGCGCACGAACGAAGGCCATATGACTGACGGGGATTTGCTTGGACATGTTCAACCCTCCCGGGGAGTCGCGTGGCAGCCAGGGGCGGGCTGCGACAGGATCAAAGGTTAAGGGCCGCGACGCCTGCCTCGTTAGTCGATTCCTGCCGGGGCGTTGCACAATCCTGCGAAACTGCATGCCAAGCCTGTCACCGGCACTCAAACCCTGTCACGGTTCTGCAATACGCGTTTCAAGCAAGTTTTTACGGTGCAAGGCTCTAGTGGCTGCACCGCCGGTCGACCCAGAGCAGAATCAGGCAAGCATCCGGCAGGATGTGTCTACCGCTGTCGCTTGCACAAACTTATGCTCTGGACCACTCCTTCCCTGCCTTGCCGAGGATGCCGCGCATGTCGTCGTTCGATCACTTTCAAGCCCCGCTGGACACCGACATGGAAAAGCAGCGTGCGGAATTGGCGGCGATCATCCGCCGCAACACCACCGATGATGGCAGTTATGCCACGGCCATCGGCTCGCTGTTCATGTCCCGCCACAGCCAGTCCCATGAGTTCGCCCCGGTGCTCGCGCAACCGGCGCTGTGCATCATGGCCCAGGGCCGCAAGGAAGTTCAGCTGGCCAACGAGTCCTTCAACTACGACCCGTTGAACTACCTGGTGGTCTCGGTCTCGATGCCACTCAGTGGCCGGGTGGTGAATGTCTCGGCCGAGGAGCCGATCCTGGCCTTGCGCCTGGACATCGACCCGACGGAAATCACCGCGCTGATCGCCGACGCCGGCCCCCTCGGTGTGCCTACCCGGCCGACCGGGCGCGGGTTGTATGTCGAACGGCTCGACACGGCGATGCTCGATGCGGTGCTGCGCCTGGCACGGTTGCTGGACACGCCGAAAGACATCGCCATGATCGCGCCGCTGATTCGCCGGGAGATCCTCTATCGCCTGTTGCGCAGCAAGCAGGGACATCGGCTGTACGAAATCGCCATCGCCAACAGTCAGAGCCATCGCATCAGCCAGGCGATCAAGTGGCTCAACGGCAATTTCGAACAGCCGTTGCGTATTGATGATCTGGCCAAGGAGGTGAACTTGAGCGTGTCGACCCTGCATCACCGCTTCAAGGCGATGACAGCGATGAGTCCGTTGCAGTATCAGAAGCAGCTGCGCCTGCAAGAGGCGCGACGGTTGATGCTCGCCGAGGGGCTGGAGGCTTCGGCGGCGGGGTATCGGGTCGGCTATGAAAGCCCTTCGCAGTTCAGCCGTGAGTACAGCCGATTGTTCGGGGCGCCGCCGTTGCGGGATCTGGCGCGGTTGCGGTTGTCAGTCTGATCCAGAGTTTGAGGAGTGGCGGATAACGCCTTCGCTGGCAAGCCAGCTCCTACAGGTTTTGTTAACGCCACACACCGTGTCGGAGCTGGCTTGCCAGCGAAGAGGCCGGCAAAGCCAACATCAATTCCGGATCAAGCCCCGAGAACGCGACACGCCTCGGCAGGAAGGGTCACCGACACTGGGTGCCCAACGCTCAAACCAAAGCCCTGGCACGGCGTGCTCAACGCGGTAAAAGACACCCCTGAGCATTCCACCGTGGTTTCGATGGTCGCACCGATATCCCGCACAAACGTTACCTTGCCCAGCAAGCGATTGCCCGCCGTCGCTTGCGGGGCCGACAGTTGCAAATCTTCCGGACGAATCAGCATCTTCACTTTTTCACCCACCACAATGCTGCTGCAGATCGGCACTTGCAGCGCATCGCCGCCTGGCAGGCTGACCTTGCCATTGCCCAGCGCGGTGGCCGGGAAAATGTTACCCGAACCGATGAAATCGGCGACGAATTCGTTGGCCGGATGGCGGTAGATTTCAATCGGCGTGCCCACCTGTTGCACTTTATGTTCACCCAATACAACGACAATATCGGCCATGGTCATGGCCTCGCGCTGGTCGTGGGTGACCATGATGGTGGTGATGTTCAGGCGTTGTTGCAACTGACGGATTTCCACCTGCATCGATTCACGCAGCTTGGCGTCCAGTGCCGACAGCGGTTCATCGAGCAGGAGGATTTTCGGGTGATTGGCAATCGCCCGGGCAATCGCTACTCGCTGGCGTTGGCCGCCGGAGAGCTTGGCCACCGGACGGTCGATCATCGGTTGCAGTTGAATCAGCTCCAGCAACTCCACCACGCGCTTGTGCTGGTCAGCCTTGCTGACCCCGCGCAGTTTCAGCGGATAGGCGATGTTTTCGCCCACGGTCATGTGCGGGAACAGCGCCAGGGACTGGAACACCATGCCGAAATTGCGCAGGTGCGCCGGGGTGTTGCCGATGTCCTCGCCGTCCAGGCGGATCTCGCCGCCGGTCAGGGTTTCAAGGCCGGCAATCATGCGCAGCAGCGTGGTTTTGCCACAGCCCGAAGGGCCGAGGAAACACACCAGTTTGCCTTCGGGCAAATGCAGGTTTACATCGGTTACCGCGCAGGCCGAGCCGTAATGTTTCTCGACGTTTTCCAGAATCAGACCAGACATAAATCACCTCAAGAAATCAGAACGAAACGCCACCTTCACCAACCAGCTTCTCCAGCGCCCAGATCAGGACGAAGTCGATCAGCACGATCAGCACGGCAAACGAAAATACGGTGGGGTCGAGCGACGACACGGTGCGGCTGTACATCCAGATCGGCACCGTCATCACGTCGATGGTGTAGAGGAAATAGGTCACGGTGAACTCGTTGAACGAGACGATGAACGCCAGCAGCATGCCCGCCAGGATCCCCGACTTCATCAACGGCACCACCACATCGACAATCGCTCGCATCGGTGAGGCGCCAAGCATTTGCGCGGCCTCCTCCACTTCGGTGCCGATAGAGAGCATCGCCGCCGTACAGTTTTTCACCACGAACGGCAACGCGAGGATCACGTGCGCGATTACCAGGCGCGAGGTGGTCATGTGGAACGGCAGGCTGTCGAACACCAGCAACAAGGCCAGGCCCAATACCACCATTGGGAACACCAGCGGCAACGACATCAGTTGCAGCGCCACGGCTTTACCGCGGAATTCGCAACGGGTCAGCGCGTAGGCCGCCGGCACCGCGATCAACGTGGCGAATATCATGGTCAGGCACGACACCAGCAGGCTGGTGGTCATGGCCTGGCCCAGACTCAGCACGTCGCTGGCATCCGGCGAGACGAAGGTGTGCCAGGCAGCCTTGTACCATTGCAGGCTGTAGCTGCTCGGTGGGAAGTCGAGGTTCGACGCGCCGCTGAAGGACATCACGATCATGGTCAGGATCGGCAACACCGCCAGCAGCAGGATGAAGCCCGAGAGGATGCCGGCGAACTTGCCGGTTTCACCCGGCAGCAGTGACAGGCGCTTCTTGGTCAGGGTACTCATTGCGAAGCCTCCAGCATGCGACGACGACGGCCAGTGATGTATTCGGACAGGGTCATGATCGCCAGCGTCGTGATAATCAGCACCACGCCAGCGGCCGACGCGGCAGGCCAGTTCATCAGCGGGGCAATCTGGTCATGCACCATCACCGCCAGCATCGGCACGCGCCGGCCACCGAGCAGCAAGGGCACCACGAAACTGCTGGCGTTGTAGGCGAACACCAGCGTCGCGCCGGTAATGATCCCGGGCATGCTCATCGGCAATACCACTTGGCGGAACACCTGGAAGCGACTCGCACCGAGGGTGGCGGCAGCTTCTTCGTAGCTGCGGGCGACGCCGCGCATGGCGCTGGCAATCGGCAACACGGCCAGCGGGAAGGCGGTTTGCACCAGGCCCATCAGCACGCCGTTCTGGTTGTAGAGCAACATGATCGGGCGCTTGATCAGGCCCAGGCCCATCAATGCCTGGTTGAGCATCCCGGCCGGGCCGAGAATCACCAGCCAGCCGTAGCTTTGCAGCAGCAGGTTGACCAGCAGGGGCAGCAACACTGCCGCGAGAAAGATCCGTCGCACGAACGGTGAGGTCAGGCGCGACATGGTGTAGGCCACCGGGATCGCCAGCACCACCGCGATCACGGCGCTGATCAGCGCCAGGCGCAAGGTCAGCATCAGCGACTTGAGGTAATAGGGTTCCAGCAGTTGGGCGTAGCTGGCCAGGCTGAACCCGGACCATTCCGCGCCTTTGGTGCCCACGCTCATGCGCAGCACCAGCAGGCTGGCGGCAATCAGCACACCCAGAAACAGCATCGACGGCGACAGGAAAAGCCAGGCGCGTGCCGTCGGCGAAACACCCCGGTTGGCGCGCACGGGGGCGACACTCACCGGATGAGTCAGAGGTTGGTGTTCCATAGCAAAGGTCTCGTCAATGGAAGATCAGGCGCATGGCGAGTGCTGCGCACTCGATCGCTGGCAAGCCAGCTCCTACAAGTCATGCGTTACCCTTGTAGGAACCGGCGTGCCGGCGATGAGGCTCGAAGAGCCTCCCTGCCATTCAGATCAGGAGGAAAAGATTTCCGTGTAACGACGAATCCATTGGTCATGCACAGTCGCCAGGAAGGCGTTGTCGTGCATGATCGCCTTCTCGGCAATCTGCTCCGGCGTGAGGATGTACGGGCTCTTGCGGGCTTCGGCGGAGATGATCGCCTTGGCGTTGACGGGGCCGTTGTAGATGTCTTCAGCCATCTTGCCCTGCACCAGTGGGTCCAGGGAGTGGTTGATGAAGGCGTAGGCCATGTCGGTGTCGCCCGGACGGTTCTTCGGCATCACCGATTGCATCAGGTCGGTGTAGAAACCTTCCTTCATGCCAAAGGTTGCACTCAGGCCGTAGTTCGGATCGCGGATCTGTTTCGGGAAGAACGCGGGTGCGTACAGGCCGCCCATGTCCAGGGAACCGGTGCGGAACAGCTCGGCTATCTGGTTCGGGTTCTCGCCCAGGGTCACCACGCGGTCTTTAAGTTCGGCGAGTTTCTTGAAGCCAGGCTCAATGTTGTGCTCGTCACCACCGGCCAGTTTGGCGGCGATGATGATCAGGTCCATGGCCTCGGTCCAGTTCGGCGGCGGCAGGAAGATGTTCGGTGCCAGCTCCGGGTCCCACAGGGCCGCGTAGCTGGTTGGCGCCTCTTTCTGGGTGCGGGTGCTGTAGACCAGGCTGTTGCACCACAGCAGGTAGCCGATGCCGTGGCCGTTGGCGCCGGTGCGGTACTTCTCGGGCACGTCGACCAGGTTCGGAATGCGGTTGAGGTCGGGTTTTTCCAGCAGGTTGGCGGCGGCCAGACCTTCGGCGCCGACGCCGGCCAGGGTGATGATGTCGTATTGCGGACGATCACCGCCGGCCTTGAGTTTGGCGACCATTTCCGAGGTACTGCCGGTGCGGTCGGCGATGACCTTGCAGCCGTACTTGTCCTCGAAGGTGGCGGCGATGTTGCGCAGTGCAGCCAGGCCGGTGTCATCGGACCAGGTCAGCAAACGCAGGGTCTTGCCCGCAAAGCGTGTGTCGCTGGCATTGGCCTTGATGAACGGCATGCTCATCGCTGCTGCGGCCACCGAGGCTACGCCCACGGTCTTGATGAATTGACGTCTGTTCAGATCATGCTCGCCCATTACGGACTCCCTTTGTTTTTGTAGGTATAAGGCAGGTCGAAACTGTTGCATCCGCGCGACTGGATCAGCGCTTTCCCCTCTGTTTTCGGGGGGTTGGTTGAACCAGTAAGTTCATCCTGAGGTCGTGCAAAACCGCTGACTATCGATAAAAACTCATTGAAGCCATGACGCCAGCGCATGCCTCTTATAGGAGCGAGCCTGCTCGCGATGGGTGCACATGCGCCGCGTATTTTCAGGCGGCCTGCGTCATCGTTTACGCCCATCGCGAGCAGGCTCGCTCCTACACATAAGCGGTGTTAGATGGCCCGGATTACGTGTTTGATTTCCTGGAAAGCCTGCAAGCCCCACGGCCCCAATTCGCGGCCGATGCTGCTCTGCTTGTAGCCGCCCCAGGCGGTCTGCGGGAAGATCACCTGCGGTGCGTTGATCCACACCAGCCCCGCCTGCAAGGCGTTGGCGACACGATCAGCGGTCTCGGCATGGGTCGTGACCACGCTGGCCACCAGACCGAACTGACTGTCGTTGGCCAGGGCAATCGCCTCGCCTTCAGTCGCGAAACGGCGTACACAGATCACCGGACCGAAAATCTCTTCATTCCACAACGCACTGTCCTGAGGCACGTCGGTAAACACCGTCGGCTGCAAGAAATATCCGCGTGGCAGGTCGGCCGGGCGATTACCGCCGCATACCAGCCTGGCGCCCGCACTCAAACCACGGTCGATGTGACCGAGCACACGCTGGTATTGCGCCTGATTGACCAGCGCACCCATTTCCACGTCCGGGTCGAACGGGTCGGCCACGCGAATCGCTTCGGCACGCGCCTTCACACGGGTGAGGAATTCATCGGCCAGCTCATCGGCGACCAGCACGCGGCTGGTGGCGGAACACATCTGCCCGGCGTTGAAGAAACCACCGCCGCAGGCCACTTCCACCGCCAGGTCGAGGTCGGCATCGGCCAGCACCAGCAGCGAGGATTTGCCGCCCAGTTCCAGGCTCACGCCCTTGACGGTTTCCGCCGCCCGTTGCATGACCTGCACACCGACCGCATTGCTGCCGGTGAAGGAAATTTTCGCGATGCGCGGGTCTGCCGACAACGGCGCACCCACGGCCAGACCGGTGCCGCACACCAGGTTGAACACACCCGCGGGGACGCCGGATGCAGCGATGATCGTCGCCAGTTCCAGCTCCGGCAGCGGCGTCACTTCCGAAGGCTTGAGCACCACGCAGCAACCGGCGGCCAGGGCCGGGGCGAGTTTCCACGCGGTGGTGACCATCGGGAAGTTCCACGGCACGATCAGGCCGACCACACCACACGGCTCACGGCGCAAACGCGCGCTGAAGTCTTCGCTTGGCAACTCGACGACGCTGTCCTGCTTCGCGTCGAGGCTTTCGGCCAGACCGGCGTAATACTCGAAGGTGGCAATCACGTCATCGACGTCGATCGCCGCTTCGAACTGCGGCTTGCCGTTGTTGCTCGACTGCAGGTGCATCAATTTTTCACGGTTGGCCTGCACGCCGGCGGCGATGTTGCGCAGGATCGCGCCGCGCTCGGCACCGGTGGTTTTCGACCAATCGGCAAACGCCTGGGCCGCTGCGCTCACCGCTTGATCGACAGCGTGTGCATCGCCGCCATTGACGGTAGTCAGCAGCGCTTCGGTGGCCGGGTTGATCACGCGCAGGTGTTCGTTGCCGGCCGACCATTGGCCGTTGATGTACAGGCCGTCCAACGTGGTAGGAAAAGTCATTTCGACACCGCCTGCATCCACTGGGTCTGGTCGATTTCAATCAGGGTCGGGCCCTGGCGATCACTGGCCACGCGCAAGGCGCCGCGCAGTTGCTCGACCGTGCTGACCGCTTCGGCCGCGCAGCCCAGGGCCTTGGCCACACCGATGAAGTCCGGGGTGTAGATGTCCACGCCCACCGGCTCGATAGCGCGGTTGACCATGTATTTCTTGATTTCTTCGTAGCCCTGGTTATTCCACAGCAGCACGATCACCGGGGTGCGCGCTTCAACGGCGCTGGCCAGTTCCGGCAGGGTGAATTGCAGGCCACCGTCGCCAATCAGGCACACCACCGGCGCACGAGCGCCGTTTTCGGTGCTGCCGCCCAGCCAGGCGCCAATCGCAGCCGGCAAGGCGTAACCGAGGGTGCCGTAGCCGGTGGACGAATTGAACCAGCGACGCGGACGCTCCGGGTTGAAGGTCAGGTTGCCGGTGTACACCGGTTGGGTCGAATCGCCGACGAACACCGCATCCGGCAGTTCGTGCAACACGGTTTCGAGGAAACGGGTCTGGGCCAGGGTCGGCGCATCCCAGGTCGCGGCCAGGTCGTCACGCAGACGGGCGGCACGAACCTGGCCCCAATCGTTGCGGCGCTCGGCCAGGGATTTGTGCGACAAGGCGCTGAGCAAGGCCTGGGCGGCGTTGCGCGAGTCGGCCACCAGCGCCACGTGCGGCGGATAGTTGCGCACAGTCTGGTCCGGGTCGATGTCAACACGCAGCAATTGGCCCGGGATCTCGAAGCCGCCGGCGAAGGTCACGTCGTAGTCGGTCTCGGCCAGTTCGGTGCCGATGGCCAGCACCACGTCAGCCTCGGCAACCAGTGCACGGGTGGCGACCAGGCTCTGGGTCGAACCGATCAGCAACGGGTGTCCCGAGGCGAGCATGCCCTTGGCATTGATGGTCAGGGCCACCGGCGCGTCCAGCAACTCGGCCAGTTCAGTCAGCTCGGCTGCCGCGTCGATGGCACCGCCACCGGCGAGAATCAGTGGACGCTTGGCGCCAGCCAGCAGAGCGGTCATGCGCGACACGGCGCTCGGCGAAGCGCCGGCGCGGTCGATGTTGACCGGCAGGCTGGCGAGCAGGTCGTCGGCTTCTTCAACCAGTACGTCCAGCGGAATTTCAATGTGCACCGGACGCGGTCGACCGGCCTGGAACAGCGCAAAGGCGCGAGCCAGCACGCCCGGCAATTCCGCCGCCGACATCAAGGTGTGGGAGAACGCGGCCACGCCGGCGCACAGTGCGCTCTGGTTTGGCAGTTCATGCAACTTGCCGCGACCGCCGCCCAACTGGCTGCGCGATTGTACGCTGGAGATCACCAGCATCGGGATCGAATCGGCGTAGGCCTGGCCCATCGCGGTGGTGATGTTGGTCATGCCAGGGCCGGTGATGATGAAGCACACACCCGGTTTGCCACTGGTGCGAGCATAGCCGTCGGCCATGAAGCCGGCGCCTTGTTCATGGCGCGGCGTGACGTGGTTGATGCTCGAACGGGCCAGCCCGCGATACAGCTCCACGGTGTGAACCCCCGGAATGCCGAACACCTGCTCGACTCCGTAGTTTTCGAGTAACTTGACCAATACTTCGCCGCACGTCGCCATGTGAATTGCCCTTTTTATTCGTTTGAGACGCCGGGCCGGCGCTGTGTTTATGATGGATTGGCAGGCCCGGGAATGGCCTCATTGGAACGGGCGACACATAGCCTCAACAATGGATAAAAAGTCATACTAGCCATGTCCTCACGTCATACCTTGGATCCCCATGAAACGACTGCCTCCCCTGCCGGCGCTGCACACCTTTCTGATTACCGCGCAGTGCTGCAACTTCACCCGGGCCGCCGAACAGCTGCACATCACCCAAGGCGCGGTGAGTCGGCAGATTGCCGGGCTGGAAGATCATCTGGGTTATGAACTGTTTGTGCGCCTGGCCCGCGGCCTGGACCTGACGGCCGAAGGACGCGATTGGCTGCCACGGGTGCAGCAGATTTTCGGCCTGATCGACGAGGCGGTTGAGCAAATCGGCGAAAAGCGCGAAACCCTGCAACTCAAGGCGCCGACCTGCGTCATGCGCTGGTTGCTGCCGCGCTTGTTGCAATGGCAAAGAGAGCGCCCGGACGTGCCGGTGGAACTGACCACGACGGTCAAGCACGGCGTGGATTTTCATCGCGAACAGTTCGATGCCGCGGTGATGTACGGCCCAGCGCCAGACGATTCATTGATGTCGCAAAAACTTTTCGACGAAAAACTCACCCCGGTGTGTTCGCGGCCGATGCTCGAAGGCCCATTGCCTTTACAGGCTCCGGGCGATCTGCAACAACACTTGTTGCTGCATCCGACCCGCGACGAGCGCGACTGGAAAGCCTGGTTGAAAGCGGCGGATGTTCGATTGACCAACGTCGGCAAGGGCCAGCACTTCGAGACTCTGGACCTGGCGATGTCGATGGCGTCCCAAGGGACCGGTGTGGCGATTGGCGATTGGTCGCTGATCGGCGATGACCTCGACGCCGGGCGGCTGGTCATGCCCTTCGAGCTGAAGGTGACGACGGGGTTGGCGTATTACCTGGTGTTCCCCGAAAAGCCCGGGCCTTCGCCGAAGTTACGCGAATTGATGGGGTGGTTGGTGGAGCAGGCACAAAGTCGCTGAACGTGTAGGAGCTGGCTTGCCGGCGAATGACGCGGCGCGGTGTGTCTGGTAGGCCGCCTTCGCTGGCAAGCCAGCTCCTACAGGGGTATCAGTAACCGACGGTGAAGCGTTGCTGTGAATGCTTGGGGGTTTCCACTTCGTCGAGCATCGCAATCGCGTAGTCGGCGAAGGTGATCCAGCTGCGCCCTTCGCTGTTCACCAGCAAATCGTCCTGGCCGATGCGGAATTTTGCGCTGCGTTCGCCTTCGACAAACTCGGCCGATGGCGACAGGAAGGTCCAGTCCAGTTGCTGCTCCTGACGCAGGTTGGCGAGGAACTCGGCACCGGCGCTGGCTTCGGCCTTATACGCGTCCGGAAACCCCTTGCTGTCGATCACCCGTGTTCCATCAGGCAACAATAACGAACCGGCACCACCGACCACCAGCAGCCGCTTGACGCCGGCCTTCTTCACCGGCCCGACGACAGCATTGGAAGGCAGTGAGGCGAAATGCGCGGCGCTGATGACCACGTCATGGTCCTGGACGGCTGCTTGCAGCGCCGCAGCATCGAGGGCGTCGACGTTCTTGCTGACCACACCGGCACGCTGGCCGATTTTTGCCGTGTCGCGGGCGATGGCGGTAACGCTGTGACCACGACGCAGGGCTTCTTCCAGCAGCTGGCTGCCGGCACGACCGGTGGCACCGATGATTGCGATTTTGCTCATGATGTACTCCAGTTGGCTTGAAAATACCGATATCAATTCACACAGGTCTTTGTGGCGAGGGGGCTTGCCCCCGTTCGGCGGCGAAGCCGTCGTAAACCGGGTGCATGCGGTGTCGCTGAAAAAAGCTGGGGAGCGCTTCGCACTCCAACGGGGGCAAGCCCCCTCGCCACAAGAATCTCCATTAGCCCTTGAATCTATTCACCCCACTTCATCTCGCCCTTGGCGACTTTGGCGCTCAGTTCTAGCGAGCTTTCATCGCCCAGTGTCGGGAAGCGTTTTTTCATCGCGGCAATCAGCGCAGTAGAGTCCTTGGCCTTGGCGGTTTCTTCGTCGAAAGCCTTGATGTAATCGGCGGTGAACTGCACCGCCGCCAGGGAATGGCTGCCGCCACCGAGGTAATGACCCGGCACCACGGTTTTCGGTTTCAGGGTTTCGATGGAAAGCAGCGTAGCCAGCCAATCGGCATGCGACTGAGGCGTTTGCGTGTCAGCCATCCACACATGAATGTTCTGCGCTACCACCACCCCCCCGACGACCGCCTTGAGCGAAGGAATCCACACAAAGCTGCGATCCGGCTGCGGACCATCAAGCCCAAGCACCTGCAACTTCTGCCCCTCGAGAATCAGGCTGTCGCCCTTGAGCACTTCCGGCACGATGGTTTTGGCCGGCACGTCGGCGCCCATTTTCGGGCCCCAGAACGCCAGTTTGCCGTCGACGGTTTGCTTGATGTGGTCAACGGTCGGCTGCGAAGCAAGGATCCTGGCCTTGGGGAACGCGGTCGTCAGGGTGTCGAGGCCAAAGTAATAGTCCGGGTCGCCATGGCTGATGTAGATGGTGGTCAATTGCTTGCCACTGGCGCGGATCTTTTCCACCACCTGCTCGGCCTGGGATTTGCCAAATTGCGCATCGACCAGGATCGCTTCCTTTTCGCCGCTGACCAGTACCGAAGTCACCGGGAAGATGGCTTTTTCGCCGGGGTTGTACACGTCCAGGTTCAAGGTCGACGCCGTGGCGTGAGCCGCAAAGCCGAGGGCAGCGCTGGCCAATAAAACGCGCTTGAAGGTGGTGAAACCGATCATCTATTGCTCCGTAGACCATTAATGGCGCGATACACATCGCCCTTCGCAGGAGCTGGCTTGCCAGCTCCTACAGTGGGACAGAGCTTAGTTGCCTGACTCAGTACAAAAAATGCGATGCTGGGACATAGTTTGTTTCTGAAAGCGGGCAAATCATGGATCGTCTTCAAGCAATGCGTGTGTTCGTCACCGTGGTCGACCTCGGCAGCCAGTCGGCTGCCGCCGATCATCTGGAGCTGTCACGGCCGGTGGTGTCGCGCTATCTGGCAGAACTGGAAGACTGGATCGGCGCACGCCTGATGCACCGCACCACGCGCAAATTGAGCTTGACCGCCGCCGGCAACGAAATCCTGCCGCGCTGCCGGCAGATGCTCGACCTGTCCAGCGACATGCAAGCCGCCGTCAGCGAACCGCAGGACGCACCGCGCGGCCTGCTGCGGATCAGCGTCAGCACCTCGTTCGGCCAGGCGCAACTGGCCGATGCCATGGCCGCGTACGTCAAGCGCTACCCCGGTGTCAGCATCGATATGCAGATGCTCGACCGCACCGTGAACCTGGTGGACGAACGCATCGATTTGGCGATCCGCACCAGCAACGACCTGGACCCGAACCTGATCGCCCGGCGCCTGACGGTTTGCCGCTCGGTGATCTGCGCGTCCCCCGCTTACTTGCGCCAATACCCCGCGCCGCAGCGGGTCGAGGACCTGAGCCGGCACAATTGCCTGACCCATTCCTACTTTGGCAAGAGCCTCTGGCATTTCGAGCAGGACGGCGAGCAGGTTTCGGTGCCGGTGCAGGGCAACATCAGCGCTAACGAGGCCAGCACACTGTTGCGCGTAACGATGGCCGGCGCTGGCGTGGCGATGCTGCCCACGTACCAGGCAGGCGTACACATTCACAGCGGCGAATTGATCCGCCTGCTGCCCGCGGCCGAACCCCGGCAGATGAACGTGTATGCGGTGTATGCCTCACGCAAGCACATGCCGGCTGCGTTGCGCAGCCTGCTGGATTTCCTGGTGGAGAGGTTCGCGCACGAACCGGCGTGGGACGCCGGCCTGTAAACACCGACCGTGTAGGAGCTGGCTTGCCAGCGAAGGCGTCATCACATCCAACAACGATGTTGATGGGTCTACCGTATTCGCTGGCAAGCCAGCTCCTACAGGTATTCCGGGGTATTCGTGTTCTGAATGGGGCGTTATGGCTGGTATCTCACCGGCGCTGACCTATGCTCAAAGTAATACCCGAGGGTATTCGTTCAGAGGTCAACGCCATGAACATCAAAACAAGAAGATACCTCGCGATTTTCATCACCTGTGCGGTCACGCTCGGGCTTTACGGCGCGGCTGCCTGGCGCGTCGAGCAATTGCGTAACCTGCCCCGTGAATACGCGAGCTGCAACTTCGAACGCTGCATTCCCCACAACGCCACCCTGAACGCCCTCCGGTAAAAAAGGGGGTCAGGCCTCGTTGCCCTGATCGGCCTTCAAGCGGTCGCGAAAAGCCTTGGGCGAAATCCCCACGCGACGCCGGAACAGGCGCGTGAAGTTGGTTGGATCGGAAAACCCCAACACGTCGGACATTTCATAAATGGTCATGCTGGTGTAGGTCAGCAAGCGCTTGGCCTCCAGCAATTGCCGCTCGTGCATGATTTGCAATGCCGGCTGCCCTGCCAGCTCACGACACGTACCGTTGAGGTGCGACACGGAGATCCCCAGCCGATGCGCCAGGTCTTCGACCTTGACGTGCTGGCGATAGGTTTCTTCCACCAGTTGAATGAAGCCGTTGAGGTATTCCCGGGCCCGCTGCGGTCGCGCCAGGGCAGTGCGCCGCTGGAGCACCTGGCGGCTGACCCATACCACAATCACGCTGACCAGCGAATGCATGAGCATTTCCCGCGCCGGTTGATGGCCGGTGTATTCGCTCTGCAAGGCGCTGAACAGGCTATTGAGATATTGCGCGTCTTTGCCTGCCGGGTAACTTTCGGCCTGGGCCAGGGCATTGACCGATTGTCCTAACTGCATTTGCAGGTGGGCGACCAGCGGCGCGGCCAGGGTCACGACGAAGCCTTGCACGTCTTCGCTGAAGCGAAACCCGTGCACCGACAGCGGTGGCAAAATCTGGATCGCCGGTTCAACCAGTTGCGTACGTTTGCCTTCGATTTCCAGCTCTGCCTGACCTGTGAAAACGAAAAGCAACTGGCACAAATCAGCGTGGCGGTGGGGTTTGATTTCCCAATGATGTTCGCGGCTGCGTTTGGAAATGGTTTCACAGTGCAGCAAGTCCGGGGTCGGCCAATCCAGGCTTTCACCGTAGAGCTTGAACACCGGAATAGAAGGCAGGGCAGGCTTGTTCATCACTTCAATCCAGGCCTCGGAGTGGATGACGGGCGATAATCGCACCGATTGGCAGAATGTCCAGCTATCGGCTCAGTTTTCACCTTCAATTGACAGACTCGCAAGTGAAAAATGCAAGCACTCGATCCATAAAAATCATTCACCGGCCCTGGTCGCGTGAAGCTTGCGAGTCATAAAAACAATGAAAACGCTAAAAACCCAAGTCGCCATCATTGGTGCTGGCCCTTCCGGCCTGCTGCTCGGTCAACTGCTGCACAACGCCGGCATCGACACCCTCATTCTCGAACGCCAGGACCCGGATTATGTGCTCGGCCGAATCCGCGCCGGTGTGCTCGAACAAGGCATGGTAGAGCTGTTGCGCCAGGCCGGTGTGAGCCAGCGCATGGACGCCGAAGGACTGGTCCACGACGGCTTCGAACTGGCCCTCGACGGGCGCCGGGTGCACATCGATCTCAAGGCCCTGACCGGTGGCAAAACGGTGATGATCTACGGGCAAACCGAAGTCACCCGCGACCTGATGGCCGCTCGTCGGGAGGCCGGCGCGCAGACGATTTATCAAGCCAGCAACGTCGTTCCTCACGGCATGAAAACCGATGAAGCGTTTGTCACTTTTGAGAAAGACGGCGAGGAGTATCGCCTCGATTGCGACTACATCGCCGGTTGCGACGGCTTCCATGGCGTGGCGCGGCAATCGATTCCCGCCGACAGCCTGAAAGTCTTCGAAAGGATCTATCCCTTCGGCTGGCTCGGGATTCTGGCCGACACCCCGCCCGTCCACGAAGAACTGGTCTACGCCCGCCATGAGCGCGGTTTTGCCCTGTGCAGCATGCGCTCGCCGACCCGCACCCGTTATTACTTGCAAGTGCCGACCAGCGATCATGTGGATAACTGGTCGGATCAACGTTTCTGGGACGAGCTCAAGTCGCGATTACCGCAAGACCTGGCGGACAAGCTGGTGACCGGTCCGTCCATCGAGAAAAGCATCGCGCCGTTGCGCAGCTTCGTGGTCGAGCCGATGCAATACGGGCGCCTGTTCCTGGTCGGCGACGCCGCGCATATCGTCCCGCCCACCGGCGCCAAGGGTTTGAACCTGGCGGCCAGCGATGTCAGTACCTTGTTCAACATCCTTCGCAAGGTGTACCGCGAAGATCGCACCGACTTGCTGGAGAAATATTCGCAAATCTGCCTGCGCCGGGTATGGAAAGCCGAACGGTTTTCCTGGTGGATGACCTCGATGCTGCACCGTTTCGAGGATCACGATGCCTTCAGCCAGCGCATCGCCGAGTCGGAACTGGACTACTTCGTCGACTCCGAAGCAGGGCGAAAAACCATCGCGGAAAACTACGTCGGGCTTGCATATGAGACTATCGAATAGCTTGCTATCGACTTACACTGGCGAGCATTCCCGCTCGCCGTGCCTCGCGCGGGTCAATCACTGCCCGCAGGTTTTCCCGTGACCAATCTCCACCAGCCTGAAACGCCCAAACCCGCCATCCGTAGCGTGCTGTTCGCCCTGATGCTGGCGATTTTTCTCGGCGCGCTGGACCAGACCATCGTCGCCGTGTCGATGCCGGCCATTTCCGCGCAATTCAAGGACGTCAGCCTGCTGGCCTGGGTGATTTCCGGCTACATGGTGGCGATGACGGTGGCGGTGCCGATCTACGGCAAATTGGGCGACCTGTACGGGCGCCGCAAACTGATGCTGTTCGGCATGGGCTTGTTCACCCTGGCGTCGGTATTCTGCGGCATGGCCCAGAGCATGGAGCAACTGGTGCTGGCGCGGATTATCCAGGGCATCGGTGCCGGCGGGATGATTTCGGTGAGCCAGGCGATCATCGGCGACATCGTGCCGCCACGCGAGCGCGGTCGCTATCAGGGTTATTTCAGCAGCATGTACGCCGTGGCCAGCGTCGCCGGTCCGGTGCTCGGCGGCTACATGACCGAATATTTGTCCTGGCGCTGGGTGTTCCTAATCAACCTGCCGCTGGGCCTGGGTGCCTGGCTGGTAGCCAACCGCACGCTGGTCGGCCTGCCGATTCCGCAACGCAAACCGGTCATCGACTACCTCGGCACCGTGCTGATGATCATCGGGCTCACGGCGTTGTTGCTGGGCATCACGCAAGTCGGCCAGGGTCATTCGTGGCGCAGCGCCGAAGTGTTGGCGCTGCTCGCGTGTGCCGTGCTGGTGCTGGGGTTGTTCGTCGTCCACGAGCGGCGGGCAAGGGAGCCGTTGCTGCCTATGCACCTGTTTGCCAACCGCAATGCGATCCTGTGCTGGTGCACGATTTACTTTACCAGTTTCCAGTCGATCTCACTGATCGTACTGATGCCGCTGCGCTTTCAGAGCGTGACCGGCGCCGGTGCCGATGCCGCCGCCCTGCATCTGTTACCGCTAGCGATGGGCCTGCCGATTGGCGCCTATTTCGCCGGGCGTAGGACCTCGGTCACCGGACGCTATAAACCGATGATCCTGACTGGTGCGGCGCTGATGCCCATCGCGATCCTGGGCATGGCGTTCAGCCCGCCGCAGGCCTTTGTCGTGACCAGCCTGTTCATGCTGCTCTGCGGGATCTCTTCCGGTATGCAATTCCCGACATCATTGGTGGGTACGCAGAACTCGGTGGACCAGCGCGACATCGGCGTCGCCACCAGCACCACCAACCTCTTTCGCTCCCTGGGCGGTGCGGTCGGCGTGGCGTTGATGTCGGCGCTGCTGTTGGCGTTGTTGCAGGATTCGAGTTTCGCCCACCTGGCCGGTTCGTCGCTGATTGCCGAGGGCAGTTCGGGAAATGTGTTGCTGGACGGCTTGAACGCTGCACCGGGGGATGCGCAGAATGCCTTGCGGGCTGAACTGCTGCTGACGTTCCGGCATTTGTTGTTGGTCAGTGCCGGGGTGTCACTGCTGGGGTTGGCGGCGGCGATTGCCATGCCGAACATGTTGTTGCGGGGGCGCGAGGACAAGGTCCGCTAGGTCGACCGAGGCGCCTTCTTCGCTGGCAAGCCAGCTCCTACAGGATTGTGTACCCCATGTAGGAGCTGGCTTGCCAGCGAAAGCGCCCGCCCAATCATCTTAATTCAAGGGCTGTAATACCCGACAGCCACCAGAAAATGCCCGACCTTCTTCAGGTAGGCATGCTTGCTCTCTACCTTGCCGGTCACCGGGTTTTTCCAGCGGTATTCGTAATCGCCGTAATCCTGCTTGGCCATCAACGCGAGGATTGGCTCACCCACCGGTTTGCCTTCGGGGTCCACGATTTTGCTGAAGTCGGTGTTGACCAGCCGCAGGTTGGTGCCGTGGGCCACATAACGCTTGGTGTCCAGGTCGACGACAAACACATACAAGTCATCCTGCAGATAGCCGCCCTTTAGCGAGTTGATCGCCGTCAGGGTGCCCTTCTCGTCCTTGGCCAGGTCGGCGGCCGCTTTGTTGAGCAAGGCCATGGCCTGCTCGGCGGAGGCACGGGGCAGGTAATAACCCACCGCCAGAATCCGCTGGCCGATTCGCTGGTAGTAGACATGCTTGAGTTCGACCTTGCCGTCGTTCCAGTTCTGCCAGCGATATTCCGCCTGCTGGATGCCGTTGCCTTCCGGCACTTTCAGGGCGTCCTTGAAGGTTTTCTGCAAATCCGGCCCGAGCACTTCCGACACGTCCCGACCAATCAGCGCCGACGACGGTCCGCCGCTGGCGAGCATCACACCCTTGGTGTCGAGCACGAAGACATAACGGTCCTTGTCGACAAACTCCCCCTGGCGACTGAACGCCGCCAGGGCCTTGTCGCCATTCTGGTGGTAGTAGGCCAGGGCCTTTTCCAGCAGGGCGATGGCCGCCTTGCTGTCATCCTTTTCCGTGCCGGCGGCGTGCGCCTGGCCCAGGCACAACAAAACCATGCCGCACAGCCAGGCGAACCTTTGCAGAAACCCCATTGCGCATCCCCTCGTTCTTGGTGGTGTTTCAAGAGCGTAGACGGGATGGGGATATGTACGAATTTTCGTCAAACCGCCGCCACGGCCCCCCCCTCACCATGGCAACACTGGCCGTAAATGCCCGGCTTACTGCCGCGTGCGCAGTTGCTGTTGCAGGTTCTGAACCTGCGCCTGAAGGGTATTGAGGTTACGGCTGACCTGGCTGCGAAATGCATCGAACTCAGCGGTGTTGGTCGAACCCTGTGGGCGATTGTCATGCTCGCTCTTGAGCACAATCATTTCCTGCTCAAGGCGTTCGATGGCAGCGCTCGGGTTGCCTTGTTTCTTCAGCGCGACGATGTCGGCACCAATGCTCTTGAGCTGGGCATCGAGCTTTTCCGACTCCGACGGGGCGTTTTTCAATGTCGCGACTTCGCCGCTCAAGGTTTTTACCTGCGCCTGCAACTGCGCATTGGCCGCCTGGTGCTCGGAGTCCTGGGCCGTCATCTGCGCCAGGCGTTTATCCAGTTCGGTGGTTTGCGCGGTCATCTGAGCCAGGCGTTTGTCCAAGTCTGAAGCCTGGCCGGCAACACCTTGCTGCTGGGCGCTCTGGTCCTGGAGCTTGCTTTCCAGTTGGCGAATTTGCAGCTTAAGGGCTTCGCTGTCAGAGGTGACGTTGGTCTGGCTGGCGACCACCTTGCCGGAGATATCCTGCAAGCGCCCCGCCGCTTCCTCACTGATGCGCGCGAAACTTTCCTGGGTGGCCACCAGTTGTTGTTCCATCAGGGAAATCTGCTGGAAGCTCCACCAGGCCAGGCCCGCAAACGCGAAGAACAGCGCGCCGACCAAGGCCCACAACGGCCCGGTGCTCGCCGCCCTGACCTTCACCACCGGCGCTGTGCGCGAGTGCACGACCGTTCGGGCGGTCGGCGCAAAGTCATCGTCTAAAACGTCTGCACGCAGGCTCGGTACATCGTCAAAGTCGTCGTTGGCATCGTTACGCATGGACATTGAATCAACCTTAGTGGAACCACATGATGGCTTTATGCCGCGCAGTATAAACCCCACAGCCGCAACCATTGACCCCAAAGCCCCGATTTCGGTTCAGTGACCGGCTCAGCACCGCATCAACGGATGTCCTGCGCCTTCCACCAGCCACAGAACTCATCGAGGGCCGCCCAGAGGCTGACCTTGGGATCGTAATCCAGATAATGCCGGGCGCGGCTGATGTCCAGGGTGAAATTTTTGTTCATGACCTGCATGCCCAGGCGTGACAAGGTCGGTTCGGGACGCCCCGGCCACAACTTGCACGCGCCCTCGTTAAGCGCCGCCACGCTGTAGGCCAGGCCGTAGGAACGGTGGCGTGTGACTTGTGGGACTTCCATTTTGCGCATGACGTAATTGACCACGTCCCACAAGGGGATCGGCGTGCCATTGCTGATGTTGTAGGCCTTGCCCAACGCCGAACCGCTGGTCAGCAAACTGCTGAGCAAGGCTTCATTGAGGTTTTGCACGCTGGTGAAGTCAACTTTGTTCAAACCGTTGCCGATAATTGCCAGGCGTCCCTTGCGTTGCATGTTCAGCAGACGTGGAAAGATGCTCATATCGCCGGCCCCGGTCACGAAGCGCGGGCGCAGGGCCAGGGTTTCCAGGCCAAACTCCTGGGCACCGAAGACTTTTTGCTCGGCCAGGTACTTGGTCGCGGCGTAATGATGTTTGAAACGCTTGGGCACTTGTTCTTCGGTCAGGCCCAGGTGATCGCGCCCATCGAAGTAAATCGACGGCGACGACAAATGCACCAGTCGTCGAACCCGCTGCTTGAGACAAGCTTCGACCACATTCTCGGTGACCTGAACGTTGCCCTGGTGGAAGTCCTGATAGCGTCCCCACAGACCGACGGCGCCAGCGCAATGCACCACGGCCTCGACGTCGGAACACAATTCGCGCGCCAGTTCCGGGTCGCTCAGGTCACCCGGGATGAACTCGGCTCCCCGGCGCACCAGATGCTCCACGCTTTCGGCCCGGCGACCGTTGACCCGTACGTCCAGGCCCTGCTCCAGGGCGAAGCGCGCAAAGCGCCCACCGATGAAGCCGCTTGCGCCGGTAACCAGAATCTTCATGCATTGCTCCGAAATATTTCGTTTTGCGTATGACGTGAGGTCTTGACGCTGCGCGTCAGTCCAAGGGCACCAGCCATTGCTTCGACGCGCTGACCAATTGATCGGTGAGTAAACCCAAGAGCTGGCCGCCATTGCGCCAATGATGCCAGTACAGCGGCACATCGATCGGTTTATCTGGCAACAGTTCCTGCAAAACGCCTCTTTCCAGTTGCTCGCGCACCTGCAGTTCCGGCACCAGTCCCCAACCTAGGCCCGCTTCGGTGAGACGGATAAATCCTTCGGACGACGGGCACAAATGGTGTTCGAAACCGCCCTCGACGCCCAAGGACGCCAGGTAACGATGCTGCAGGAAATCGTCCGGGCCGAACACCAGCGCCGGCGTCCGGGCCAACTGATCGGCACGCACGCCTTGGGGAAAATGCCGGGCAATAAAAGCTGGGCTGGCCAGCGCACGGTAACGCATCGCCCCCAGCAACACGCTGCGCGCGCCGGCCACCGGACGCTCGCTCGCGCAGAGACAGGCTGCCACCTCACCGGCGCGCATGCGCTTGAGGCCGACGGTCTGGTCTTCGACCACCAGGTCCATCAACAGGTGCTGCTCGGCGCAAAAATCGCCCACCGCCTGCGCCCACCAGGTCGCCAGGCTGTCGGCGTTGAGGGCGATCCGCAGGCGTTCCGGCAAACCTTCTTCATCCAGCGCCGGCACCAGGCCTTGCAGGTCGCGCTCAAGCAAACGCACCTGCTGCACATGGTTAAGCAAGCGCCGGCCGATTTCCGTTGGCGTCGGTGGCGTGGCCCGCACCAGCACAGGTTGGCCGACGCGTGCTTCCAGCAACTTGATGCGCTGGGATATCGCCGATTGCGACAGCCCCAATACCTGGGCGGCGCGTTCAAAACCGGCTTGCTCGA
The DNA here is from genome assembly GCF_049132105.1 of Pseudomonas sp. NFX15. Lineage (NCBI taxonomy): Bacteria > Pseudomonadati > Pseudomonadota > Gammaproteobacteria > Pseudomonadales > Pseudomonadaceae > Pseudomonas > Pseudomonas sp. NFX15. The sequence continues at coordinate 47,889 of NZ_JAFMPV010000015.1, read as the reverse complement.
CCACGGCGGCCAGGGCAGAAAGCAATTTATAGTCGAACATCAGTTTTCCTAATGAGCGATCAGCAAGATTGGTTTTTCTTATACAGCCTGCACAAGGACAATGACCAGCAAGAACTCATCAACAAGGAAACACCCATGGCTGGCGAAACTTCATTGGCAACGCTGCTGCGCAGCATGAGCCCGCAACTCAACGCCGGCGAATACGTGTTCTGCACCTTGCCCGACGGCAAACTGCCGACAGGCCTGGAAACTGTCGGCAGCTTTCGCGAGCAAGAAGGGCTGACGGTGATACTCGAACGCGCCCACGCCGAGCGGGCTGGATTGTGCTTCGACTACATCGCCGCGTGGATCACCTTGAACGTGCATTCGGCCCTCGAGGCTGTCGGCCTGACCGCCGCATTCGCCACCGCGTTGGGCAAGGCCGGTATCAGCTGCAACGTGATTGCTGGCTACTATCACGACCATTTGTTTGTCGGCCTGGCCGACGCCGACCGTGCCCTGTACGTGCTGCGCAATCTGGCAGCCAACGCGGAGTAAACAATCATGTGGCAAAGTTATGTGAACGGCCTGCTGGTGGCCTTCGGCCTGATCATGGCGATCGGCACCCAGAACGCGTTTGTCCTGGCGCAAAGCCTGCGGCGTGAACATCACCTGCCGGTCGCGGCACTCTGCGTGGCTTGCGATGCGCTGTTGGTGGCTGCCGGAGTCTTCGGACTGGCGACAGTGCTGGCGCAGAACCCGACGTTGCTGGCGGTGGCTCGCTGGGGTGGTGCGGTCTTTCTGATCTGGTACGGCAGCCAGGCGCTGCGCCGGGCCTTTTCCAGACAAAGCCTGCAACAAGGTGAAAACCAGACCGTGCGCTCGTTGCGGGCGGTCATGCTCAGCGCGCTGGCGGTGACGCTGCTCAATCCGCATGTGTATCTGGACACGGTGCTGCTGATTGGCTCTCTCGGTGCCCAACAAACCGAGCCCGGCGCGTATGTGGTGGGCGCCGCCAGTGCGTCGTTGCTGTGGTTTTTCACCCTGGCACTGGGCGCGGCGTGGCTGGCCCCTTGGCTTGCTCGCCCCAGTACCTGGCGAATTCTCGATCTGTTGGTGGCGGTGATGATGTTCGCGGTTGCGTTCCAGTTAATTACCGCCGGTTGATTATTCCAAACAGCTCTGGAACCTCTATTCCACACAGTTGTTGCGTGGTTATGGCGCCACCCCGGTGCTATGATCCGAATCCCTGCGCCGCAAAGAGTACAAACTCCCCGGCGCTTGTTTGGCCGCCCGTGATCGGCCTTGCGCTCACCGCAACTGACCTGATTAGGAGAATCATCATGGCTTTCGAATTGCCGCCGCTGCCGTACCCACACGATGCCCTGCAGCCGCACATCTCCAAGGAAACCCTGGAGTTCCACCACGACAAGCACCACAACACCTACGTCGTGAACCTGAACAACCTGGTGCCAGGCACCGAGTTCGAAGGCAAGACCCTGGAAGAAATCGTCAAGACCTCCTCGGGCGGTATCTTCAACAACGCCGCTCAGGTCTGGAATCACACTTTCTACTGGAACTGCCTGGCGCCAAACGCCGGCGGTCAACCAACCGGCGCCTTGGCTGATGCCATCAACGCGGCTTTCGGTTCGTTCGACAAGTTCAAGGAAGAGTTCAGCAAAACCTCCATCGGCACCTTCGGTTCCGGTTGGGGCTGGCTGGTGAAGAAAGCTGACGGTTCCCTGGGCCTGGCCAGCACCATCGGCGCCGGCAACCCGCTGACCAACGGCGACACCCCGCTGCTGACTTGCGACGTCTGGGAACACGCCTACTACATCGACTACCGCAACGTTCGTCCTAAGTACGTCGAAGCGTTCTGGAACCTGGTCAACTGGACATTCGTGGCTGAGCAGTTCGAAGGCAAGACCTTCACCGCTTAAGCTCGACGCCAGTCAAAAAACCCGGCTCAGGCCGGGTTTTTTTCGTCGGTAACCCAGGCCAATTTCCCACGATGAAACAAGCCTTGCGCCCCTTGCTCCGTCGCCACAGGCGACTAACATCAAACAAAAGGAAAATATCAGCACCCTTGCCCCTCAAGTTGAAGGACTCGACAACCGAAACAGTGCTAATGGGCTAACTCGTCAGGACAACTGCAAATCGGCCAAGCTGCAGGCAAAATCCCCCGAAGATGATTGTCCCTTTGACTGCCATCACGGGATTGCCAATACTCATGGCAACTTGATGCTACCCGCACGGAACAAGGAATAACCCTTTGAAGCTGGAACTCAAGAACAGCTTGTCGGTGAAGTTGCTCCGGGTCGTGCTGCTGTCGGCATTGATCGTCGGCGTGGTCTTGAGCTGCGCGCAGATTGTTTTCGATGCCTATAAAACACGCCAGGCCGTCGCCAACGATGCCGAGCGCATCCTCGACATGTTTCGCGACCCTTCGACCCAGGCCGTCTACAGCCTGGACCGGGAAATGGGCATGCAGGTCATCGAAGGCCTGTTCCAGGACGACGCCGTGCGCCAGGCCTCCATCGGCCATCCCAATGAAGCGATGCTCGCGCAAAAATCCCGTGAGTTGCAGCAATCGAGCAGTCGCTGGCTGACCGACCTGATTCTTGGCCAGGAACGCACTTTCACTACCCAACTGGTCGGTCGCGGGCCGTACAGCGAATATTACGGCGACCTGAGCATTACCCTCGACACCGCCACTTACGGGCAAGGGTTCATTGTCAGCTCGGTGATCATCTTCATCTCCGGCGTGCTGCGCGCCCTGGCCATGGGGCTGGTGTTGTACCTGGTTTATCACTGGTTGCTGACCAAGCCGCTGTCGCGGATCATCGAGCATCTGACGGAAATCAATCCGGATCGCCCTAGCGAACACAAGATTCCGCAGCTCAAAGGGCATGAGAAAAACGAGCTGGGGATCTGGATCAACACCGCCAACCAGTTGCTCGAATCCATCGAGCGCAATACGCACCTGCGCCACGAAGCGGAAAACAGCCTGCTGCGCATGTCGCAATACGACTTTCTGACCGGCCTGCCGAACCGCCAGCAATTGCAGCAACAACTGGACAAGATCCTCACCGACGCCGGCAAATTGCAGCGCCGGGTCGCGGTGCTGTGTGTCGGCCTCGACGACTTCAAGGGCATCAACGAGCAATTCAGCTACCAGACCGGCGACCAGTTGCTGCTGGCGCTGGCCGATCGTTTGCGCGGTCATAGCGGGCGCCTGGGCGCCCTCGCCCGCCTCGGGGGCGATCAGTTCGCCCTGGTCCAGGCCGATATCGAACAACCCTACGAAGCCGCCGAACTGGCGCAAAGCATTCTTGATGACCTGGAAGCGGCGTTTGCCCTCGACCATCAGGAAATCCGCTTGCGCGCCACCATCGGCATCACCCTGTTCCCCGAGGACGGCGACAGCACCGAGAAGCTGCTGCAAAAGGCCGAGCAAACCATGACGCTGGCCAAGACCCGATCGCGCAACCGCTATCAGTTCTATATCGCCAGTGTCGACACAGAGATGCGCCGTCGTCGCGAGTTGGAAAAAGACTTGCGCGATGCTCTGCTGCGCAATCAGTTCTACCTCGTCTACCAGCCGCAGATCAGCTACCGCGACCACCGCGTGGTCGGCGTCGAAGCGCTGATTCGCTGGCAACACCCCGAGCACGGGCTGGTGCCGCCCGACCTGTTCATCCCGTTGGCCGAACAGAACGGCACCATCATCGCCATCGGCGAATGGGTGCTGGACCAGGCCTGCAAACAGTTACGCGAATGGCATGACCAGGGTTTCAGCGACCTGCGCATGGCGGTGAACCTCTCCACGGTGCAACTGCACCACGCCGAGTTGCCACGGGTGGTCAACAACCTGCTGCAGATGTACCGCCTGCCGCCGCGCAGCCTGGAACTGGAAGTCACCGAAACCGGCCTGATGGAAGACATCAGCACCGCCGCCCAGCATTTGCTCAGCCTGCGCCGCTCCGGCGCGCTGATCGCCATCGACGACTTCGGTACCGGCTATTCGTCGTTGAGCTACCTCAAAAGCCTGCCGCTGGACAAGATCAAGATCGACAAGAGCTTCGTCCAGGACCTGCTCGATGACGACGACGACGCAACCATCGTTCGCGCCATCATCCAGTTGGGCAAGAGCCTGGGCATGCAGGTAATTGCCGAAGGCGTGGAAACCGCCGAGCAAGAGGCCTACATCATTTCCGAAGGCTGCCACGAAGGTCAGGGCTATCACTACAGCAAGCCGTTGCCGGCCAGGGAGCTGAGCGCTTACTTGAAGCAGGCCCAGCGCAGCAACGCCGTCATTCTCTGACCCCTGTGGGAGCGAGCTTGCTCCGGGCGGCGATCTGACGATGGTCGTTAACGATAACGCGTTCATTCTGGGTGAACGTGTTGCCCTCAGGTTCTTCGCGAGCAGGCTCGCTCCCACAAGGAAGCAGCCACCCGCACTTCGCAAATAAGAAATATTTCCAGGTACAGCCCTTTACACATAATGCGAAAGATTTGCATTATGTCGCAGTTTTGCGTGCGCACAGCGCCACTCCACCCCCCTTTCGAAGCAGGATGTTCGCCATGATTCGTATGCCTCTGGCTACCGCCAGTCTGTTGGCCATCGCTATTTCCCTCGCCGGTTGCGGCGAAGGCAAAGACAAAGAAAAAGCGGCCGCGCCTGCGCCAGCTGCCACCCAGGCTGCTCCAGCCGCCGCACCTGCCGCGGCTGGCAAAGTCGATGAAGCCGCTGCCAAAGCCGTTGTCGCCCACTATGCCGACATGGTTTTCGCCGTCTACAGCGATGCCGAATCCACTGCGAAGACCCTGCAAACTGCCGTAGACGCGTTCCTGGCCAAGCCGAACGCCGACACCCTCAAGGCCGCCCGCGCTGCCTGGGTTGCCGCTCGCGTGCCGTACCTGCAGAGCGAAGTGTTCCGCTTCGGCAACACCATCATCGACGACTGGGAAGGTCAGGTGAACTCCTGGCCGCTGGACGAGGGCCTGATCGACTACGTCGACAAGTCCTACGAACACGCCTTGGGCAATCCGGGCGCCACCGCCAACATCATCGCCAACACTGAAGTGCAGATCGGCGAAGACAAGGTTGACGTCAAGGACATCACCCCGGAAAAACTCGCCAGCCTGAACGAGCTGGGCGGTTCCGAGGCCAACGTCGCCACCGGCTACCACGCCATCGAATTCCTGCTCTGGGGCCAGGACCTGAACGGCACCGGCCCGGGCGCCGGCAACCGTCCGGCCTCGGACTACCTGGAAGGCAAAGGCGCTACCGGCGGTCACAACGATCGTCGTCGTGCCTACCTGAAGGCCGTGACCCAACTGCTGGTCAGCGACCTGGAAGAAATGGTCGGCAACTGGAAGCCGAACGTGGCCGACAACTACCGCGCTACCCTGGAAGCCGAACCAGCTGAATCCGGCCTGCGCAAAATGATGTTCGGCATGGGCAGCCTGTCGCTGGGCGAACTGGCGGGCGAGCGCATGAAGGTTTCCCTGGAAGCCAACTCCCCGGAAGACGAACAGGATTGCTTCAGCGACAACACCCACAACTCGCACTTCTACGATGCCAAGGGCATTCGTAACGTGTACCTGGGCGAGTACACCCGTGTCGATGGCACCAAAATGACCGGCGCCAGCCTGTCGTCCCTGGTGGCCAAGGCCGACCCGGCTGCCGACACCGCGCTGAAAAACGACCTGGCCGCCACCGAAGCCAAGATCCAGCTGATGGTCGATCACGCCAACAAGGGTGAGCACTACGACCAACTGATCGCTGCCGGCAACACCGCGGGCAACCAGATCGTCCGCGACGCGATCGCCTCCCTGGTCAAGCAGACCGGTTCGATCGAAGCTGCCGCTGGCAAACTGGGCATCAACGACCTGAACCCGGACAACGCTGATCACGAGTTCTGATCAACGCTGGCTGAATGAAAAAGGCGACCTTCGGGTCGCCTTTTTTTGTACCTGCGCAGCACATTCCCTTGTAGGAGCGAGCCTGCTCGCGATTGCGGTATGTCATCCGAATTTAATGTCGACTGACACGACCCCATCGCGAGCAGGCTCGCTCCTACAGGGTTTCGGTTAGCCGTAGCAATTGCCCCACATCAAGCAAACGATAATTCCTCTTATTCAAATTCCCATCCCCTGTTAGACTTTGCGCCCTTGTTTTGCTCGTCCTGCAGGATCTCTGATGCCCCCGCTGCCTCTTCGCTTGTCCGCACTGTTTCTGGCCCTGGGCCTGAGTGCCTGCGATGACGCCCCGAAATTCACCCAGGCCGAGCCCGGTGAAGCTCGCTCCGGTGGCAGTGCGACGGTGCGCAAGACCGATCAAAACGCGTTTTCCATGCCCTCCGCCAACCTGCCACCGTCCCGGCGCGTGGACTTCAGCGTCGGCAACAGTTTCTTCCGCAGCCCCTGGGTGATCGCCCCGTCGACCACGACCGCGCGCGATGGCCTTGGCCCGTTGTTCAACACTAATGCCTGCCAGGGCTGCCACATCAAGGACGGTCGCGGGCATCCGCCGGGGCCCGACGATGTGAACGCCGTGTCGATGCTGGTGCGCCTGTCGATACCCGACGCCCCCGCGTACGCCAGGGTCATCGAAACACTCGGCGTGGTGCCGGAACCTGTCTACGGCGGCCAGTTCCAGGACATGGCCGTGCCCGGCGTGGCGCCTGAAGGCAAAGTACGGATCGACTACACGCCAGTGCCAGTGCGCTTCAAGGACGGTACCGAAGTCGCGTTACGCCAACCGAGCCTGAACATCACCCAACTGGGCTACGGCCCGATGCACCCCGACACCCGTTTCTCGGCCCGCGTGGCGCCGCCGATGATTGGCCTGGGACTGCTCGAAGCGATCCCCGACGAGGCGATCCTGGCCAACGCCGACGCACAGGCCAAGGCCGGCAAAGGCATCAGCGGACGACCGAACCGGGTTTGGGATGACGCCCAGCAAAAAACGGTTCTAGGCAAATTTGGCTGGAAAGCCGGGCAACCGAACCTCAATCAACAAAATGTTCACGCGTTTTCCGGTGATATGGGCCTCACGACCAGCCTGAGACCCTTTGATGACTGCACGGACGCGCAAACTGACTGCAAGCAGGCGCCCAGCGGCAACGGCCCCAATGGCGAGCCGGAAGTCAGCGACAACATCCTGCGCCTGGTGCTGTTCTACAGCCGCAACCTCGCCGTACCGGCCCGTCGCGACGTCACCGCCCCTGAGGTGCTGGCCGGCAAGAGCCTGTTTTATCAGGCCGGTTGCCAGTCCTGTCACACGCCCAAATACACCACCGCCGCCAACGCGGCCGAACCTGAATTGGCCAATCAAGTGATTCGCCCGTACAGCGATCTGCTGCTGCACGACATGGGCGATGGCCTGGCCGACAACCGTAGCGAATTCCAGGCCAGTGGTCGCGAATGGCGCACCCCGCCCTTGTGGGGCATCGGCCTGACTCAGGCGGTGAGCGGTCACACCCAGTTTTTACATGACGGACGTGCCCGCAATCTACTCGAAGCCGTGCTCTGGCATGGCGGCGAAGCGACAGCGGCGCAGCAACAGGTTTTGTCTTTCAATGCCGAGCAGCGCACTGCGTTGCTGGCGTTCTTGAATTCCCTTTAACACCCCCAATCCTTGCGCGGGAGCCCGAGATGTTTCGTCCCAAATTGTTGTTCACCAGCCTTGCCGCCCTTGCCCTTGGCGCCTGTTCGCCGCAGGACCCGCAAGCCGTCACTTCGGCAGCCATCGCCAAATCGGTAATCCTGCCGACCTACACCCGCTGGGTTGAAGCCGACCGTCAACTGGCGGTCAGCGCCCTCGCCTACTGCCAAGGCAAGGAAACCCTGGAAACCGCCCGTGCCGACTTCCTGCACGCGCAAAAAGCCTGGGCCGAACTGCAGCCGTTGTTGATCGGGCCATTGGCCGAAGGCAACCGTGCGTGGCAAGTGCAGTTCTGGCCGGACAAGAAAAACCTGGTCGGCCGTCAGGTCGAGCAACTGGTCACCGCGCAGCCGCAGATCGATGCCGCAGCCCTGGCCAAGTCCAGTGTCGTGGTCCAGGGTCTGTCGGCCTACGAATACATTCTGTTCGACAGCAAGCCTGACGTGGCGAACACCGAACAGAAAGCCAAGTACTGCCCACTGCTGGTCGCCATCGGCGAACGCCAGAAGCAACTGGCCGAAGACATCCTGCAAACCTGGAACAACACCGACGGCATGCTCGCGCAGATGAGCAAGTTCCCGAACCAGCGTTACGCCGATTCTCACGAAGCCATCGCCGACCTGCTGCGCGTGCAAGTCACCGCCCTCGACACCCTGAAGAAAAAACTCGGCACGCCGATGGGCCGCCAGACCAAGGGTGTGCCACAACCGTTCCAGGCCGACGCATGGCGTAGCCAATCTTCCCTGACCAGCCTTGAAGCCAGCCTCGCCGCCGCGAAAACGGTGTGGGAAGGTGTCGACAACAAAGGCCTGCGTAGCTTGCTGCCGAGCGATCAAAAGCCGTTGGCCGACAAGATCGACGCCGCCTATGCCGCCTCGTTGAAACTGTTCGCCGGCAATAAGCACTCGCTGACCGAAATGCTCGGTGACGATGCCGGCCGCCAGCAACTCAATGACTTGTATGAAAGCCTCAACGTTGTCCATCGCCTGCACGAGGCCGACCTGGCCAAGGCGCTGGGCATCCAACTGGGCTTCAACGCCAACGACGGTGACTGATGAGGGCGAGTTCCATGCTGCGACGCCAGGCTCTGACCTTAGGTAGCGTGTTACTGGGAGCGGTGACGCTGGGCGGCTGGAAGCTGTTCAGGCAAAAGGACAAGAGTCCATTGCTGCTGTCGGCACGCGACGATACCGACGGCCAGCATTACGCGGTCGGTTACCGGTTCGATGGCACCCAGGTGTTCGCCACCCGGGTCGACCAGCGCTGCCATGACATCGTCAATCATCCGACCTTGCCGATGGCGCTGTTTGTCGCGCGTCGTCCGGGTACCGAGAGCTACCTGATCGACCTGCGCGACGGCACGCTCCTGCAAACCGTGGTGTCGCGGCCGAACCGGCACTTCTACGGTCACGCGGTGATTCACCACAGCGGCGACTGGCTGTACGCCACCGAAAACGACACCACCGATCCGGGCCGCGGCCTGCTCGGAGTGTACACATTCGAAGGCGAGCGGCTGGTGCACAGCGGCGAAATTTCCACCCATGGCCTCGGTCCGCATCAGGTGTCGTGGATGCCCGATGGCGAAACCCTGGTGGTGGCCAACGGCGGGATTCGCACCGAGGCCGAAAGCCGGGTGGAGATGAACCTCAACGCCATGGAGCCGAGCCTGGTGCTGATGCAGCGCAATGGCACCCTGCTGAGCAAGGAGACCCTCGCCCAGCAGATGAACAGCGTGCGCCACCTGGGTATCGCCAGTGACGGCACCATCGTCGCCAGCCAGCAGTTCATGGGCGCGGCCCACGAATCATCGGAGCTGTTGGCGATCAAGCGTCCCGGTCAGCCTTTCGTCGCGTTCCCGGTACCCGAGCACCAGTTGCAAGCCATGGGACACTACACCGCCAGCGTCGCGGTACACAGCGACTTGCGTCTGGTGGCGTTGACTGCGCCGCGGGGCAACCGCTTTTTCATCTGGGACCTGGACAGCGGTGAAGTGCGCCTGGATGCACCACTGCCCGATTGCGCCGGGGTCGGTGCGGTGGCCGATGGTTTTGTCGTGACCTCCGGTCAAGGCCGCTGCCGTTACTACGATTGCCGCGAGACAAACCTCGTCGCAAAACCACTGGAGCTACCGGCAGGGCTCTGGGACAACCATCTGCACCTGATGGCATAAACAGCCGCTCCTGCGCGATACCCGCGTAGGAGCTGGCTTGCCAGCGAAAGCATTCTCAAGCTCTCCGAAAATATTACGACCCCTTCGCCGGCAAGCCGGCGCCTACAGGTGGGGCTCCAATGAACAGCCATTGGAATCCCGCTCCCACTCGCGGTAATGTGCCTCACTGTCTCACCTGATTTTCTCCAAGGAACTGGAAATATGCTGCGTCGCCGCATGCTGATCATGTTGGGTGTTGTACTGCTGATTGTGTTGCTGCTGGCTGCCTACAAAGCCTTCTCCGTCTACACGATGATCCAGGGCTTTTCAAAGCCGAAGCCGCCCATCAGCGTCGCCGTGGCCACGGCCACCGAACGTCCGTGGCAAACCCGGCTGCCCACGGTCGGCACCCTCAAGGCACTGCAAGGTGTCGACCTGAGCCTGGAGATCGCGGGCACCGTGACCGACGTTCAGTTCCAGTCAGGGCAGAAGGTCAAGGCTGGCCAGCCGATCGTGCAACTCGACAGTGCCGTTGAGACTGCCCTGCTGGAAACTGCCCAGGCCGACCTCGGGCTGGCCCAGGTGGATTACACCCGTGGCAGTCAGCTGGTGGGCAGCCAGGCCATCTCCAAAGGCGAATTCGACCGACTCTCGGCGGTCCTGAAAAAGAGCAAGGCCACGGTCAACCAGCTCAAGGCCGCGCTGGAGAAAAAACGCATCGTCGCCCCGTTCAGCGGCACCATCGGCATTCGTCAGGTCGACGTCGGCGACTACGTCGCCAGCGGCACCATGATCGCCACCCTGCAAGACCTCAGCAGCCTCTATGTCGACTTCTTCGTGCCGGAACAATCGGTGCCGAAAATCGCCCTCGGCCAGCCGGTGCAGATCATCGTCTCGGCCTACCCGACCCAGACGTTCCCCGGCACCATCAGTGCCATCAACCCGAAAGTCGAGAACAGCACCCGCAACGTGCAGGTGCGCGCCACGCTGGCCAACCCCGAGGGCAAGTTGCTGCCAGGCATGTTCGCCAGCCTTGAGGTTTTGCTGCCCAACCCGCAACCGCGCATCGTGGTGCCGGAAAGCGCGATCAGCTACACGCTCTATGGCAATTCTGTGTACGTCGCCGCACAAAAGAAGGCCGAAGACGGCAGCCCGGAACAGGACGACAAGGGCCAGCCGGTGCTGATCGCCGAACGGCGGTTTGTCGAAACCGGCGAACGCCGCGAGGGCCAGGTGATGATCACCAAGGGTGTGCAGAACGGCGAGAAAGTGGTGACCGCCGGCCAGCTCAAACTGGACAACGGCGCACACATTGCAATCAGCGACGACAAGACCCTGGCCGAGCAGAACAGGCCGCCCCGCGCGGACTGATCAAGGAACCCTCATGGCATTTACCGACCCGTTCATCCGCCGCCCGGTCCTCGCCACCGTGGTCAGCCTGCTGATTGTGCTGCTGGGTTTCCAGGCCTGGAGCAAGCTGCCGCTGCGCCAGTATCCGCAAATGGAAAACGCCCTGATCACGGTCACTACCGCCTACCCCGGGGCCAACGCCGAGACCATCCAGGGCTACATCACCCAGCCGATGCAGCAAAGCCTGGCCAGCGCCGAAGGCATCGATTACATGACCTCGGTGAGTCGCCAGAACTTTTCGGTGATCTCGGTCTACGCGCGTGTCGGCTCCAACAGCGACCGCCTGTTTACCGAACTGCTGGCCAAGGCCAACGAAGTCAAGAACAAGCTGCCCCAGGACGCCGAAGACCCGGTGCTGAGCAAGGAGTCGGCCGATGCCTCGGCGCTGATGTACATCAGCTACTTCAGCAAGGAATTGAGCAACCCGCAGATTACCGATTACCTGTCGCGGGTGATCCAGCCGAAACTGGCGACCCTGCCCGGCATGGCCGAAGCCGAGATCCTCGGCAACCAGGTGTTTGCCATGCGCCTGTGGATCGACCCGGTGAAGCTCGCCGGTTTCGGCCTCAGTGCCAGCGATGTGACCAACGCGGTGCGCCAGTACAACTTTCTTTCAGCCGCTGGCGAGGTGAAAGGCGAATACGTGGTCACCAGCATCAACGCCAACACCGAACTCAAGTCCGCTGAAGCCTTCGGGGCGATTCCACTCAAGATCAGTGGCGACAGCCGTGTGCTACTGCGGGATGTGGCACGGGTGGAGATGGGCGCGGAAAACTACGACACCATCAGCTCCTTCGGCGGCACCCCGTCGGTGTACATCGGCATCAAGTCGACGCCCGGCGCCAACCCGCTGGAAGTGATCAAGGAAGTGCGCAAGATCATGCCCGATCTCGATGCCCAGCTTCCGCCGAACCTCAAGGGTGAAATCGCCTACGACGCCACCCTGTTCATCCAGGCCTCGATCGACGAAGTGGTGAAAACCCTGTTCGAAGCGGTGCTGATCGTGATCGTGGTGGTGTTCTTGTTTCTCGGAGCATTGCGGTCGGTGGTGATCCCGGTGGTGACCATCCCACTGTCGATGATCGGCGTGATGTTCTTCATGCAGATGATGGGCTACTCGATCAATCTGCTGACGCTGCTGGCGATGGTCCTGGCCATCGGCCTGGTGGTGGATGACGCTATTGTGGTGGTCGAGAACATTCACCGCCACATCGAGGAAGGCAAGACACCGTTCGATGCCGCCATTGAAGGGGCGCGGGAAATCGCCATGCCCGTGGTCTCGATGACCATTACCCTGGCGGCGGTGTATGCGCCGATCGGCTTCCTGACCGGCCTGACCGGGGCGCTGTTCAAGGAGTTCGCCCTGACCCTGGCCGGTGCGGTGGTGATATCGGGCATCGTCGCCCTGACCCTGTCGCCGATGATGTGTGCGTTCCTGCTGCGCCACGACGAGAACCCCAGCGGCCTCGCCCATCGCCTGGACACGATTTTCGAAAGCCTCAAGCGTCGCTACCAGCGCGTGCTCCATGGCACCCTCAATACCCGCCCCGTCGTGCTGGTGTTCGCCGTGATCGTGTTGTGCCTGATCCCGGTGTTTCTCAAGTTCACCAAGTCGGAACTGGCACCGGATGAGGACCAGGGCATCATTTTCATGCTGGCCAATGCCCCGCAACCGACCAACCTCGACTACCTGAATACCTACACCGACGAGTTCATCTCGATCTTCAAGGCGTTCCCCGAATACTACGCATCGTTCCAGATCAACGGTTTCAACGGTGTGCAATCGGGCATCGGCGGCTTCCTGCTCAAGCCATGGAACGAGCGCAGTCGCTCGCAAATGGCGATCCTTCCCGAGGTCCAGGCGAAGCTCGAAACCATCCCCGGCCTGCAGATTTTCGGCTTCAACCTGCCGTCCCTGCCGGGCACCGGTGAAGGCTTGCCGTTTCAGTTCGTCATCAACTCCGCCAACGATTACGAGCTGTTGCTGCAGGTGGTCGACCGGGTCAAGAAACGTGTAATGGAGTCCGGCAAGTTTGCCTTTGCCGACGTCGACCTGGCTTTCGACAAGCCAGAAGTAGTGGTCGATATCGACCGCGCCAAAGCCGCACAGATGGGCGTTTCGATGCAGGACCTGGGGGGAACCCTGGCAACCCTGCTCGGCGAAGCCGAGATCAACCGTTTCACCATTGACGGTCGCAGCTACAAGGTCATTGCCCAGGTCGAGCGGCCATTTCGCGATAACCCCGACTGGCTGAATAACTATTACGTAAAAAACGCCAAGGGCGAGCTGTTGGCCCTGTCGACCCTGATCACCGTCACCGACCGCGCGCGACCGAGGCAGCTGAACCAGTTCCAACAACTCAACTCGGCCATCCTCTCCGGCGTGCCATTGGTGAGCATGGGTGAAGCCATCGACCTCGTGCATCAGATCGCCCGGGAAGAGGCACCCGCCGGTTTTGCCTTCGACTACGCTGGCGCCTCGCGGCAATACGTTCAGGAAGGCAGTGCCCTGTGGGTAACGTTTGCCCTGGCACTGGCGATCATTTTCCTGGTGCTGGCAGCGCAGTTCGAAAGTTTTCGCGACCCGTTGGTGATCCTGGTCACCGTGCCACTGTCGATCTGCGGTGCCTTGATTCCGCTGTTCCTCGGCTGGTCGAGCATGAACATCTATACCCAGGTCGGGCTGGTGACGCTGATCGGGCTGATCAGCAAGCACGGCATCCTGGTCGTCGAATTCGCCAATCAACTGCGCAAGGACAAGGGTTTGTCGGTGCGCGAAGCCGTGGAGGAAGCGGCGGCCATCCGCTTGCGCCCGGTCTTGATGACCACGGCGGCGATGGTGTTTGGCATGGTGCCCCTGATCATTGCCACCGGTGCCGGCGCCGTCAGCCGGTTCGACATCGGCATGGTGATCGCGACGGGCATGTCGATCGGCACCTTATTCACCTTGTTTGTGTTGCCCTGCGTCTACACGCTGCTGGCCAAACCCGACAAACCTGAAGTTCAGCCCTAACTCTGTAGGAGCGAGCCTGCTCGCGAAGGCGCAGGCACATTTTAATAGTGACGGCACAGACACACCGCCTTCGCTGGCAAGCCAGCGCCTACAGGTGCCAGGGGCGGATAATGAAAAAGGCCTCGCATCAGCGAGGCCTTTTATTTGGGCTTCAATCGGTTCAACTCTGCGGCCTCAATCCTTGAGAAAGCCCGAACATGAACAGCAACAGATCATGATCGGGTTGAGTCACCTCGGATGCCTTGGCTACCCGTGGCATTGGACAATGTTCTTCTGCGTTGATCGAGCTGAGAACCTGAGGGCGCGGTTGCTCCCAGGCTGCCAACGCGATTGATGCAACTGCCAAGGCTCCTACCAGAAACAAACCTCGTGCAATTTCGAGTTTCATCGCTATAAACCCTTGATAGCGCTGCCAAACGCCGTCTCATAAAAATAGACCAGCTTTTTCCAGTCTGCGTCGCTGAACGACGAGTGGCGGCGCAATTGCTTCATATCGTGGGAGGCGGCGCGATAGGCGGTCAGACGCTGTCGGCACTTCTCCAGATCGATCAAGGCAATCTCGACCTTGGCCGATTCACCTTCACCCGTCACTCGCAAAAAGACGTGCTTGATGTAGATGCAGCTGTGCTGCCAACGGCCCTTGTGCATGCGGGCGAGGTTTTCAGCCAGGTCCTTGAGCACGCGCTCGTGCACCGCCTCACCATGACGCTCGCGGCCGCCACCAGCGTACCAATGCTCGATTTCCTCGAAGCCGTCCAGCGACTTGGTGACCAGCAACGCGCGCCATTTGTGCACAGGGTCGCGCTGTGCGCCGCAGAAAACGATTTGCGGAACCCGTACGCCGAGCGCGGTCACCCCGGTAAGCGCAGCTTGCTCGCGCAACACCGTCGGCCGACCGAAAGGGTGCAGCCAGCTACGATGGATGTGCCCGGTCTGACGCTTCACGTAAAGCAGCTGACCATCGCTGCCCATCAGCCGCTGGACGCCACTTTCCCCGCCGCGACGGAGGTTGGGCTCTTCTACCCATTCACCGCGTTGGTTCCAAAAATAATCGAAGCGATCCTGGGGAGCGACTTCCGTTTCTGCTGCGAACTGCACTGCCATCCTGTTACCTCTTGCGTAATACGTAAACTCGCCACATGGCATAGAGCGGCAAAAAGTCCAGTTGTTCCTGAATTCGGAAACCGGCCTGCTCAAATTCCTTCTCTACCGTAGCAGCGGGCAACACAAAGCGGTTTTGGTAACCTTCCTGCCCACGGCTTTTCTCCGAACGCTTGCGCTTCCAGGCCTTGAAGTTGCCATCGACCCACAGCGAAAGAATCACGCTATCGCGGGAAACACGCTGGAACTCGCGCAAGATTGCCATGCGGTGCTCGGCTTCACCGATGTGGTGAAGCAGGCGCATGCAAAAAATGCTGTCGACGGCGTTGTCCGGCAAGGCGATATCGAATGCAGAGGTGTGCAAGGGTTGTACCCGTTTCACGACATCGGCCGGTTGTGCCTGGGTGGCGATCTTCAGCATGGACTCCGAGTTGTCCGCGCCAATAATCACGCGATTGGATTTTTCCGCCAGCAACGGCCAGAAACGCCCGGCACCGCACGGCAGGTCGAGCACCAGGCCAGGTTCGCCGACCAGGGCCAGTGCCTTGCGCGCCAATTGTTCGTCACGCCAGTGGGACAACCGGCGGCCGAGGCCATCCTGATGTTTGCGCAGATAGCGTTGCGCGTGTTGATCGTCGTACTTTTCGGAAAAATCGAGTTTGATCGGGCCGTCCATCATCAGGTCTCCTGAACTTCTGATAACAACTACCTTAGGTTTGGGGGTGTCGGCGTCAGGTGATCCGTTTGTGAAAATTTCGTTGCAGCTAACCGAGAAGTATTACAGGGTTTTACAGAATTGGTAGAACTGCCAAACGCCCCGGCTCACGCTGGCTTGGACAACTCCACCTGAAATCGACAGCCATTGGGTTCGACCGTGGTGAGGCTGACGCTCCAGCCCTGGTTTTCACAGATCCGTTGCACCAGGGACAACCCCAGGCCCAGGCCTTCCCCACGTTTTTCGCTGCCGCGAACGAACGGCTCGAACATCGCCTCGCGCTTCTCTTCGGGAATGCCCACGCCACTGTCTTCGACCAGGAAGCCCGTGCCCGTCAGGGTCAGGCGGATGAAGCCCTGTTCGGTGTAATGCAGGGCATTGCGCAGCAAGTTGCCCATCACCGCATGCAGGAATGTCGCGTTGTAGCCTTTGGAATCCGGGTTGCCCGGCTCGAAAATCAGTTTCAATCCTTTATGTTCGATGGGTTCGCGCCACAGCCCAAGCAAACCTTCAGCCACTTGGCTGAGGGACTGTTGTGGCGACATGCTGGCGTCTTCGCGCTGGGCACGGGCCAGCATCAGAAAGGTTTGCACCAGTTCGCGCATTTCTTCGCAGGCCCGGGCGATACGCTCGACCTGGGCGCGCCCGCGCTGATCGATGCCGGGGTTTTCCAGCAACAACTCGCAGGAGCTGGCCAGGACCATCAGCGGTGTGCGCAATTCATGGCTGACGTCGCTGGTGAACAAGCGCTCGCGGGTCAGGGCCTGGCGCAAGCGCCCGAGGGTGGCGTCAAAGGCCACGGCCAGTTCGCCCACTTCGTCGGCGGCGTAATCCGGTGCCAGCGGTGGGGCCAGGCCGAGCAGTTGATCGCGATGACGCACTTGCCGGGCCAAGCGTACGACCGGCGCCATTACCTTGCGCGCCAACACCCAGCCGAGAAATACCGCCAGCGCCAGGCTCAGGACGAACCCCACCAGCACCACGGCAAACAGCACGCGCTCACGCTCTTCGAAGTCGCTCTGGTCCTGCAACAACACGTAACGCCGGCCGTCGACGATTTCGGCCATGGCGTGGTACGACAGGTTTTCACGGAATACTTCATGGAAACCCGGCTCCAGGTGCCGCAAATCCTTGGGCAGCCTGAAATCGCCCGGCCCGCTGCTGAAGTAGAACAATTGGTCGGGCTCTGGACGATGGCTCCAGTCGGCGACATTGTCCATCAGCAACAGGCGCTGCAAATCACCGCCCAGGCCCGCGGAAATCAGTTTTTCTTCAACCAGGTGCACAGTCGCGACGATGCCCATGGCAAAGGCGCCCGCCACCAGTGCGCTCATCAGCGCAAAGGCAATGATGATGCGTTGGGCAAGGCTCTGCTTAAACTCCATCACGGCCCTCGGCCAGGCGATACCCCACACCGTGCACGGTTTGCAGCAATGGCTTGGCGAAGGGTTTGTCGATCACCTGGCGCAGTTGGTGGACATGGCTGCGCAGGCTGTCGCTGTCCGGGCAGTCGTCGCCCCACAGGGCTTCTTCGAGAATTTCACGGCGCAATACATGGGGGCTTTTCTGCATCAACACGGCCAGCAATTTGAGGCCGACCGGGTTGAGTTTCAGCAAGCGACCTTCACGGGTGACTTCCAGGGTGTCGAGGTCATAGTTCAAGTCGCCGACTTGCAAGGTCCGTCGCCCACCGCCCTGGGTACGGCGCATGACCGCTTCGATACGCGCCGCCAGTTCCGACAGGGCGAAGGGTTTGATCAGGTAGTCATCGGCACCGGACTTGAAGCCTTGCAGCCGGTCATCCAGTTGATCACGGGCCGTGAGCATGATCACCGGCGTTTCGCGGCGGGCATCCTCGCGCAGGCGTTTGCACAAGGTGTAGCCATCGATGCCGGGCAACATGATATCGAGCACGATCAAGTCGTAGTGCTCGGTGGCCGCCAGATGCAGCCCCGACAGACCATCCTGCGCGCAATCGACGGTATAGCCTTTGAGCCCCAGGTAGTCGGCCAGGTTGGCCAGGATATCGCGGTTGTCTTCAACCAATAGAATTCGCATGGGTCTCTCTCCGTCCACAGTAACGGCCATCATGGCCCGCGCAGCTTAAGGCCAAGTGTGGCTCACGGCTAGGGGAAGGCCATAGGTGAATCAATCTGTTCAACCAAAAGGTATGATTGACAGGTTTTTCACTATCGATTCACGCACCGACGACAGTCGTCGGGCGAGACTCGCACGCGATGATAATAAGGAATATCAAAAATGGATTATTTGAAAACGGCCCCCATGCGCTTGCTGCTATTGGTCGCCGGCGCGTGGCTTGCGATTTTTTTTCTAACCCGAACGGTTCTGCTCGTCACCCACCTGAACGAGGCCGGTAGCGGGTTCCTGTCGGTTTTCGGAATCGGTCTGCTGTACGACCTGGGCTTCATCACCTATGCGGCATTGCCCATGGGGCTGTACCTGTTGCTGTGCCCGCCAGCCTTGTGGCGCACTCGCGGCCATCGCTGGTTCCTGCAAGGCCTGCTGACCGTCAGCCTGTTCGCCATGCTGTTCACTGCGGTGGCTGAATGGCTGTTCTGGGATGAGTTCGGCGTGCGCTTCAACTTCATCGCCGTCGACTACCTGGTGTACTCCGACGAAGTGTTGAACAACCTGCTGGAGTCGTATCCGATCGGCACGCTGCTGAGCGTCCTCGCCGTGCTCGCCGTGGTCCTGAGCCTGGTTTTGCGCAAAGCGTTCAACGCCGCGCTGGCAGCGCCGTTGCCGCCGCTGCGTGGCCGCCTGATCAATGCGCTCGGCTTGTTGGTCATCGCTGGCCTGAGCATGCAACTGCTCAGCCAGGATGCGCCGCGTGCCCAAGGTGGCAACGCCTATCAGAATGAATTGGCGAGCAACGGCCCGTATCAATTCTTCGCCGCGTTCCGCAATAACGAACTGGACTACGCGCAGTTCTACAGCACGCTGCCGTCAGCCGTGGTTGCCCAGCAGATCCGCAGCGAACTGGCAGAACCCAATGCCCGTTTCGTCGGCCAGGACCCACAGGACATCCGTCGCGACATCGATAACCCGGGCACCCTGCGCAAGCCCAACATCGTGCTGGTGACCATTGAAAGCTTCAGCGCCAAGTACATGGGCAGCAACGGCGATACCCGCAACCTGACCCCCAACCTGGATGCGTTGCGCAAGCAGAGCCTGTATTTCAACAATTTCTACGCCACCGGCACCCGCACCGACCGCGGGCTGGAAGCCATCACCCTGGCCATCCCGCCAACGCCCGGGCGCTCGATCGTCAAGCGCGTGGGTCGTGAAAGCGGCTTTGCCAGCCTGGGCCAACAACTCAACGCCGTGGGTTACGACAGCGTGTTTGTCTATGGAGGGCGCGGTTACTTCGACAACATGAACGCGTTCTTCAGTGGCAACGGCTACCGTGTCGTAGACCAGAGCAGCGTCGAGGAGTCGGAGATCCACTTCAAGAATGCCTGGGGCATGGCCGACGAAGACCTGTATAAACAGGCGCTGAAACTGGCCGATGCCGATTATGCCAAGCAGCAACCGTTCCTCCTGCAATTGATGACGACGTCCAACCACCGTCCGTACACCTATCCGGACAACCGGATCGACATCAAGTCCGGCAACGGTCGTGATGGCGCGGTGAAATACACCGACTATGCCATTGGTCAGTTTCTCGATCAGGCGCGTGAAAAGCCGTGGTTTGACAATACAATCTTCATTTTTGTCGCCGACCACACCGCAGGCAGCGCCGGTAAGGAGGACTTGCCCATCGCCAACTATCAGATTCCGCTCTTCATCTATGCGCCGAAGTTGATTGAAGCGCGGGAAACTGCACAATTGGCCAGCCAGATCGACCTGGCCCCGACGTTGCTCGGCTTGCTCAACCTGGATTATGAATCGACGTTCTTTGGCCGTAACCTGTTGCAGGACAACCCATTGCCACCGCGCGTGGTGCTCGGCAACTATCAGCACCTGGGGTTGTTCGACGGCAAGGACCTGGCGATCTTGAGTCCACGCCAAGGGTTGCGTCGTCACGATGACGCGCTGACCGAGAGCCGCGAGTCGCGGTCAAACGCCAATGACCCATTGATTACACGCGCAATCACCTATTACCAAACGGCCAGTTATGGCTTCAAGCAACAGCTGCTTGGCTGGAAGGCGCCCAAGGAGGGTGCCGGTCAAGTCGGCGAACGTTAACCGAATCGCCCCAGGCTGATGCCCGGGGCTTTTTCCTTTGTTCAGGATTCACCATGTCATCCACCGCTGTCCGCCCTGCCCCTCGCCCGCTCAACTTCTGGGTGTGCTTGGGCGTCCCCGCCATTGCGGCGATCATTCTGATGTTGCTCGAACTGACCTCGCTGGACATGGACCTTGCCAAGCTGTTCTACGACCCGGTCGCAGGTGACTTCATCGGACGGCACAGTTACTTCCTGGAGGACATCCTCCATAATCGCGCCAAGGAGTTGGTCATCGCCTTCTCGGTGTTCGCGATCATTGCCTACGCCGCTTCGTTTTTCATGGCCAGGCTCAAGCCGTTCAAACGCGAACTGGGTTGCCTGGTGCTGTCCCTGGGCCTGGCGACATCTTTTGTCACGCCGATGAAAGCAGTAACTGCGGTGCAGTGCCCGTGGAGCCTTGAGCAATTCGGCGGTCACGAGACTTACAGCGAATTACTGAGTCCTCGCCCGCACACCGACAAACCGGGCCGCTGCTGGCCTGGCGGCCATGCGGCCACCGGCTTTACCCTGTTTGCGCTGTTTTTCGTGCTGCGTGACCGTCGCCCGCGCATGGCCCGCGCAGCGTTTATCTTTGCCTTCACCCTCGGCTCGGTGTTCTCCATCGGGCGGATGATGCAGGGCGCGCACTTCTTTTCGCACAACGTGTGGACGGCGGTGTTCTGCTGGCTGATTTGCCTGGGGTCGTACTACTACGTGCTGTATCGACCGGCGTTGAAGGCTGGTCGCGAGGTCAATGCACAACCGGTCAGCGCCTGAGAGACAGTTCAAATGTAGGAGCGAGCCTGCTCGCGAAGCGGTTCAACATTCAACGATGATGTTGACCGATAGATCGCTTTCGCGAGCAGGCTCGCTGCCACATTGGACAGTGGTGGTCCTTGAAGACCGGGCAATAAAAAACCCCGCCTGCTTTCGCAGACGGGGTTTTTGCTTACTGGGGTAAGGCTGGCTTACATCATGCCGCCCATGCCGCCCATACCGCCCATGTCTGGCATGCCGCCACCGGCACCGCCGTCTTTCTTCGGTGCATCAGCAACAGCAGCTTCGGTGGTCAGGATCAGACCGCCGATCGACGATGCAGCTTGCAGCGCGGAACGGGTGACCTTGGTTGGATCCAGGATGCCCATTTCGATCATGTCTCCGTATTCGCCAGTCGCAGCGTTGTAACCGAAGTTACCTTTGCCGTTCTTGACTTCGTTGACCACAACGCTCGGCTCGTCACCGCTGTTGGCAGCGATCTGGCGCAGCGGTGCTTCAACGGCACGGCGCAGAACAGCGATACCGACGTCCTGATCAGCGTTGTCGCCTTTCAGATCGTGCAGGGTTTGCAGAGCGCGGATCAGCGCAACGCCACCGCCAGGTACCACGCCTTCTTCAACGGCTGCACGGGTCGCGTGCAGGGCGTCTTCAACGCGGGCTTTCTTCTCTTTCATTTCAACTTCGGAACCAGCGCCAACCTTGATCACTGCAACGCCGCCGGACAGCTTGGCCAGACGCTCTTGCAGTTTTTCACGGTCGTAGTCCGAGGAGGTCTCGGCAACCTGGGCACGGATCTGGTTGATGCGTGCTTCGATGTCGCCTTGAACGCCAGCACCGTCAACGATGATGGTGTTTTCCTTGGACAGTGTGACGCGCTTGGCGTTACCCAGGTGCTCCAGGGTGGTGCTTTCCAGGCTCAGGCCGATCTCTTCGGAGATAACGGTACCGCCGGTCAGAACAGCGATGTCCTGCAGCATGGCCTTGCGACGGTCGCCGAAGCCTGGAGCCTTGACGGCTGCGACTTTAACGATACCGCGCATGTTGTTCACAACCAGAGTCGCCAGGGCTTCGCCTTCAACGTCTTCGGCCACGATCAGCAATGGACGGCCGGCTTTGGCAACGGCTTCCAGCACTGGCAGCATTTCGCGGATGTTCGAGATCTTTTTGTCGACCAGCAGGATCAGCGGGCCGTCCAGCTCAGCGACCATGGTCTCTGGCTTGTTGACGAAGTACGGGGACAGGTAGCCACGGTCGAACTGCATGCCTTCAACAACCGACAGTTCGTTTTCCAGGCCCGAGCCTTCTTCAACGGTGATCACGCCTTCTTTACCGACTTTTTCCATGGCTTCGGCAATGATGTCGCCGATGGAGTTGTCGGAGTTGGCGGAGATGGTGCCTACCTGAGCGATAGCCTTGGTGTCAGCGCATGGCTTGGACAGGGCTTTGAGCTCTTTAACAATAGCGATGGTCGCTTTGTCGATACCGCGCTTGAGGTCCATCGGGTTCATGCCGGCAGCGACGGCTTTCAGGCCTTCGTTGACGATCGACTGAGCCAGAACGGTAGCGGTGGTGGTGCCGTCGCCTGCGTCATCGTTGGCACGGGAGGCAACGTCTTTGACCAGCTGCGCGCCCATGTTTTCGAAACGGTCTTCGAGTTCGATTTCTTTGGCGACGGAAACGCCGTCCTTGGTGATGGTCGGAGCGCCGAAGCTCTTCTCGATGATCACGTTACGGCCTTTCGGGCCCAAGGTCGCTTTTACTGCGTCAGCCAGGACGTTGACGCCCTTGAGCATTTTTTTACGGGCGGAATCGCCAAACAGAACTTCTTTAGCAGCCATGATCGATATTCCTTAAATACTTTGTAGTAGTGGAAAATGAACGGGGGTATCAGCCTTCGATAACAGCGAGGATTTCGTTCTCGCTCATTACCAGCAGGTCTTCGCCGTCGACTTTCACAGTGTTGCTGCCGGAGTACGGACCGAACACAACCTTGTCGCCCACTTTTACGGACAGTGCACGCACTTCACCGTTTTCCAGTACGCGGCCGGTGCCGACAGCGAGGATTTCGCCGCTGTTGGCTTTTTCAGCAGCCGAACCTGGCAGGACGATACCGCCAGCGGTTTTCTTTTCTTCTTCGCTGCGACGGATGACGACGCGGTCATGCAGAGGACGAAGCTTCATTGTCGATCTCTCCTAATTGTGGTTTTCATCGGCCGGTGTAGTCCCGGCGGGTTTAACAAAATCCGGCGGAGCCGGGTGCGGTTCGTCAAGCGAACCGCGAAATCTGTCTGGCGTAATCACCAGAAACCTTGCGGTGACCGTTACATAAGGGCGCATAAGCTTATTACAAGGGCGGGGATCGAAAAATTTTCGTATCGATCCCCCAAAAACGAACACGGCACCCGAAGGTGCCGTGTGCAGAGCGTTATGGCTTGGGGTCGCGGTGTTCGAACTCGCCTTCGATCACAGTCGGTTCACGGCCCACCGATTCGCGGGGTGCGGGACCGCCGCGTGCCTGCAAGTCGTCGGCGAACGCGCGCTGACGCATGGCCTGCGCCTCGGCGCGCTCACGCATTTTATTGGCCAGCAGGCGTCGAGTGAACGGCAACAGCATGAACAGGCCGATCACGTCGCTGATGAAACCCGGAAGAATCAGCAGGCCACCGGCCAATGCCAGCATCAGCCCTTCGAGCATGGTCTGCGCCGGCAACTCGCCGCGGTTCAGGCTTTCACGGGCACGCAGGGCCGTGGCCAGGCCGGCGATGCGCAGCACGAACACGCCGAACATCGAGCCGAGAATGATCAGCAGCAGGGCCGGGAAAAACCCGATGGACCCGGCCACCTTGACGAATACAAACAGCTCCAACACCGGGAACAGCAGAAAGAGCAACAAAAAAGGGCGCATCAAATGGTTCCTCAACGCAAGAATGCCTTGCCAGTTCACCTTAGATGACGTCGCTGTTTCGTGATTTCAAGCATCGGCCACTTCATTTTTCGGCCAATGTTGCGCGTGAGCCAGAGAAACCAAGGCTTCGCGCACTTGTGTCGGCGTATTACAGGGCGCTTGAAACGGCAACCAATACACACCTTGGCCAATGCGCAGGTGCATGCCTTCGGTATCGATTCCGACCATCTGCGCCGGTGCGGTTTTCGGCAGTCCCGCCAGGGCGACGTAATGGGCGATGGCCTTGGCGTGATCGGCATTCATGTGCTCGACCATGCTCACTTCGGCCTTGCCGGCGAACGGGTTGGCCAGGGTCAGGTCGTTGACCCAGTGAATCGCACCGAAGCCGCCGATGTAGCGGTGGCGCACCGGCGTGAGGACCCAGAAATCGAAATCGTGGGCCTTGTGGTAGTTCTGGGAGTCCGGGAAGTAGCGGTAGTAACGTTCGGCGGCGGCTTCGATGGCGGACTCGTCAACGATTTGTTGCGCCTCGGCCAGATAGGTCAGGCGGCCCACCGCTTGCGCGTCTTCGGCACCACGTTCACCGACGAACAGCGAGCATTTCGGGTCTTTTTGCAAGTTGTGCGTGTGTTGGGCGATCCGGCTGATCAGGATCAACGGCCGGCCCTGCTCGTCCAGGCAATATGGAACGACGGAGCCAAACGGAAAACCCGGCATTGCTTTGGAATGCGTGGAGAGTACGCCGCGGTATTCCTTGAGGAGCAATTCTCGTGCATGCTTGGCCGTTTCAACGCTCAATTTATGACTCCTTAATAAGAATCCGTCAAAAAAACGGATCGGCCGCTGGTAACAGTACCAGCACGCCATTGGGGGCAATTCTCAGGTGCCAAGGTAGGCGTGAAAGAGAAGATGCCTAGTAAGAAAACACCCAGACCTACCGGGGCATGCGAATGCAACTCACTGACAAAGTAATCATTATCACTGGCGGTTGCCAGGGTTTAGGCCGCTCCATGGCCGAGTATTTCGCGGATAAAGGCGCGAAACTCGCACTGGTCGACTTGAACCAGGAAAAACTCGACGACGCCGTTGCCGCTTGCAAAGCCAAGGGCGTCGAAGCTCGCGCCTACCTGTGCAACGTCGCCAATGAAGAGCAAGTGACGCACATGGTTGCTCAGGTCGCCGAAGATTTCGGCGCGATCCATGGCCTGATCAACAATGCGGGGATCCTGCGCGACGGGCTGCTGCTCAAGGTCAAGGATGGCGAGATGACCAAGATGAGCCTGGCCCAGTGGCAGGCCGTCATCGACGTCAACCTGACCGGCGTGTTCCTGTGCACCCGTGAAGTGGCGGCAAAAATGGTCGAGCTCAACAACAGCGGTGCGATCATCAATATCTCGTCGATTTCCCGCGCCGGCAACGTCGGTCAGACCAACTACTCGGCCGCCAAGGCCGGTGTGGCGGCGGCAACCGTGACCTGGGCCAAGGAACT
The DNA here is from genome assembly GCF_049132105.1 of Pseudomonas sp. NFX15. Classification (NCBI taxonomy): domain Bacteria; kingdom Pseudomonadati; phylum Pseudomonadota; class Gammaproteobacteria; order Pseudomonadales; family Pseudomonadaceae; genus Pseudomonas; species Pseudomonas sp. NFX15. Next base: position 22,450 of record NZ_JAFMPV010000015.1, on the reverse strand, counting down.
GGCGCGCTACGGCATTCGTGTCGCCGGCATTGCACCGGGCTTCATCGAAACCGAAATGACCCTGGGCATGAAGCCTGAGGCGCTGGAAAAGATGACCGCCGGCATTCCTCTCAAGCGCATGGGCAAGCCAGAAGAAATCGCCCATTCGGCCGCCTACATCTTCGAGAACGACTACTACACCGGCCGGATTCTGGAGATGGATGGCGGGTTGCGCATCTAAACCACCTCAATAACAACTGTAGGAGCGAGCCTGCTCGCGATGGTGTGTCAGACAACACGGTGTCGACTGATGCACCTTCGCGAGCAAGCTCGCTCCTACAGGGGATAGCATTTGCGCGAATTAGTCGTCGCTGATGCTGATGTTGGGCATCGCCGGCGTCAGCGCTTCCTGCAACACGATCCGCGCGCCGACGTGGCGGGCCAGTTCCTGGTAGACCAGGGCGACCGGGCTGTCCGGCTCGGCGATCACCGTTGGCCTGCCGCCATCGGCCTGCTCGCGAATGGCCATCGACAATGGCAATGAAGCCAGCAGCTCGACGCCGTACTGGTTGGCCAGCTTCACCCCGCCACCTTCACCGAACAGATGCTCGGCATGCCCGCAGTTCGAGCAGATGTGCACCGCCATGTTTTCCACCACGCCCAGCACCGGAATGTTGACCTTGCGGAACATTTCCACGCCCTTGCGCGCGTCCAGCAACGCCAGGTCCTGCGGGGTGGTAACGATCACCGCACCGGCCACCGGCACTTTCTGCGCCAGGGTCAACTGGATGTCGCCGGTGCCTGGCGGCATGTCGATGACCAGGTAATCCAGATCACCCCACGCGGTTTGGGTGACCAGTTGCAGCAGGGCACCGGAGACCATCGGACCGCGCCAGACCATCGGCGTGTTGTCGTCGGTCAGGAACGCCATGGACATCACTTCGACGCCGTGGGACTTGAGCGGTACGAACCATTTCTGATCCTTGACCTCGGGGCGGGTACGCTCCGGGATGCCGAACATGATGCCCTGGCTCGGACCATAGATGTCCGCGTCGAGGATCCCGACCTTGGCGCCTTCACGCGCCAACGCCAGGGCCAGGTTGGCGGCGGTGGTGGATTTACCCACGCCGCCCTTGCCGGACGCCACGGCGACGACGTTCTTGACGTTCGCCAACCCCGGTACCTGCGCCTGGGCCTTGTGCGCGGCGATCACGCTGGTGATCTCGACCTTGGCACTCGCCACGCCATCCAGCCCCTGGATGGCCATTTCCAGCATCTGCGACCAGCCACTCTTGAACAGGCCCGCGGCGTAGCCCAGCTCAAGCTGGACGCTGACGCGGTCGCCCTGGATCTCGATGTTGCGCACGCACCCGGCGCTGACCGGGTCCTGGTTCAGGTAAGGGTCGGTGTATTGGCGAAGGACGGCTTCCACCGCTGCGCGATTGACGGCGCTCATGGGCAACTCCGAAAACGGGACTTGGAAAAGATGACGGGTATCGTACCTGTTCCGGGTCCGAGGCGGCATATTCGACGTTCATTTGTTGCTGTGGCGAGGGGGCAAGCCCCCTCGCCACAGGTTTCAGCAGCGATGCATCCGGAAACAGGCCCGAAGGGTGAAAAATATGCGCCGGCGCTTTATAGTGACCGACCTCCGTTTCATCAAGTAGCCGAGCCCCATGTCCGAGCCACGCAAGATCCTCGTCACCAGCGCCCTGCCCTATGCCAATGGTTCGATTCACCTCGGCCATATGCTGGAATATATCCAGACCGATATGTGGGTGCGCTTCCAGAAGCACCGCGGCAATCAATGCATCTATGTCTGCGCCGACGACGCCCACGGTTCGGCGATCATGCTTCGCGCGGAAAAGGAAGGCATCACCCCGGAACAACTGATCGCCAACGTCCAGGCTGAACACAGCGCCGACTTTGCCGACTTCCTCGTCGACTTCGATAATTTCCACTCCACTCACGCCGAAGAAAACCGTGAGCTGTCGAGCCAGATCTACCTGAAACTGCGTGACGCCGGGCACATTGCCCAACGTTCGATCACCCAGTATTTCGACCCGGAAAAGAAAATGTTCCTGGCCGACCGCTTCATCAAGGGCACCTGCCCGAAATGCGGCACCGAAGACCAGTACGGGGACAACTGCGAAAAATGCGGCGCGACCTATGCGCCGACCGACCTGAAGGATCCGAAGTCGGCCATCTCCGGCGCCACCCCGGTGCTCAAGGATTCCCAGCACTTCTTCTTCAAGCTGCCGGATTTCCAGCAAATGCTGCAAACCTGGACCCGCAGCGGCACCCTGCAGGACGCCGTGGCCAACAAGATCGCCGAATGGCTCGACGCCGGCCTGCAACAGTGGGACATCTCCCGCGATGCGCCGTACTTCGGTTTTGAAATCCCTGACGAGCCGGGCAAGTATTTCTACGTGTGGCTGGACGCGCCGATCGGCTACATGGCCAGCTTCAAGAACCTGTGCAACCGCACGCCGGAACTGGACTTCGATGCGTTCTGGGGCAAGAACTCCACCGCCGAGCTGTACCATTTCATCGGCAAGGACATCGTCAACTTCCACGCCCTGTTCTGGCCAGCGATGCTCGAAGGCGCCGGCTACCGCAAGCCGACCGGGATCAACGTGCACGGCTACCTGACCGTCAACGGCCAGAAAATGTCCAAGTCCCGCGGCACGTTCATCAAGGCCCGCACCTACCTGGATCACCTGTCACCGGAATACCTGCGCTACTACTACGCCTCCAAGCTGGGCCGTGGCGTCGATGACCTCGACCTGAACCTCGAGGACTTCGTGCAGAAGGTCAACTCCGACTTGGTGGGCAAGGTCGTCAACATCGCCAGCCGTTGTGCCGGGTTCATCCAGAAAGGCAATGCTGGCGTGATGGTCGACACCAACGCCGCGCCCGAGTTGACCGACGCGTTCCTGGCCGCTACCCCGAGCATTGCCGACGCCTATGAAGCCCGTGACTTCGCCCGCGCCATGCGCGAGATCATGGGCCTGGCCGACCGCGCCAACGCCTGGATCGCCGACAAGGCACCATGGTCGCTGAACAAACAGGAAGGCAAGCAGGAAGAGGTCCAGGCGATCTGCGCCACCGGCGTCAACCTGTTCCGCCAACTGGTGATCTTCCTCAAGCCCGTGCTGCCACTGCTGGCCGCCGACGCCGAGGCGTTCCTGAACGTCGCGCCGCTGACCTGGAACGACCACACGACCTTGCTCGCCAACCATCAGTTGAACGAGTTCAAGGCGTTGATGACCCGCATCGACCCGGTCAAGGTGCAAGCCATGAGCGACGCGTCGAAGGAAGACCTGACCGCCAGCCAGACGGACACCGGCGACGCACTGCCAGCCGGCAATGGCGAACTGGCCAAGGACCCGCTGTCGCCGGAAATCGAGTTCGACGCCTTTGCCGCCGTCGACCTGCGTGTGGCCCTGATCGTCAAGGCCGAACACGTGGAAGGTGCCGACAAGCTGTTGCGCCTGACCCTGGACATCGGTGACGAGACGCGCAACGTGTTCTCCGGGATCAAGAGTGCATACCCGGACCCGTCCAAGCTCGACGGTCGCCTGACCATGATGATCGCCAACCTCAAGCCACGGAAAATGAAGTTCGGCATCTCCGAAGGCATGGTGATGGCGGCAGGTCCCGGCGGCGAAGAAATCTACTTGCTCAGCCCTGACAGCGGTGCCAAGCCAGGCCAGCGCATCAAGTAAATTCTTGCGGTCAACCGATCCCACAGTCGTGCCTGGCGCGGCTGTGGGATTTTCATGTCTGGCCCACCCTTCGTCCTTGCCGGATAATGCCTACTCTTTTGAAACCATCTCCTGTAGGAGCGAGCTTGCTCACGATGGTCGTTAACGATAATACGTGCCCACGGGTTGAACGCGGCGCTCTTGAATCCATCGCGAGCAGGCTCGCTCCTACGAAAACTACTGTTCCTGCCGGCACGAATGATGACCGAAATCCTGCCTACGCTTATCAGCGTCGCCCTGATCAACAATGTCGTGTTGCACTGGCCGCTGGGCGTCGATCCGTTGTTGGCCGGCCAGCGTCGTCAGGTTCATGCGCTGGGTATTGCGACGATGTGCCTGATGCTGATCGTAAGCCTGCTCGGCTACACGCTCTATCAATGGCTGCTGGTGCCACTGCAATTGACGGCGCTGCGCCTGTTTGTGTACCTGCCATTGAGCGTGCTGCTGATCGGTCCGTTGCTGAAGCTGCTGGCGCGGGCCTTTTCAACGCTGCCGTTCGAAGGCCTCTGGCCACTGCTGCTGGGCAATGCCGGCGTGCTCGGCGTGGGGCTGCTCAACGCCCAAGAGGACAAAGGCCTGTTTTACGCCACGGCCCTGGCCCTCGGTGCCGGGCTGGGCTTCTGGCTGGTATTGAGCCTGTTTACCGATTTGCGTGAACGCACGGCCGACAACGATGTTCCCCTGCCCTTTCGCGGCTTGCCGATCGACCTGATTGGCGCCGGCCTGATTGCAGTGGCTTTTCTCGGATTCAGCGGACTGATCAAAACATGAGTCTGATTCAAAGCATCGACGCCCTCCTGCCGCAAACCCAATGCGGCAAGTGCGGCCACCCCGGTTGCAAGCCCTACGCCGAAGGCATCGCCAGCGGAGAGCCGATCAACAAGTGCCCACCCGGCGGCAACGAAACCATCGCCGCCCTGGCCGAGCTGCTGAACGTACCGGTTCTTGAACTGGACATCACTCGTGGCTCGGCACCTGCACAGATCGCCTACATCCGCGAAGCCGAGTGTATTGGCTGTACCAAGTGCATTCAGGCTTGCCCGGTCGATGCCATTGTTGGTGCCGCCAAACTGATGCACACGGTGATCATCGACGAATGCACTGGCTGTGATCTGTGCGTGGCGCCGTGCCCAGTGGACTGCATTGAAATGCGCCCGCTGCCGCTGGAGGTGGTCGTGCCGGTTGTCGGCGGCCTGGCGCTTACCGCAGAGGCGCGGCAAGCCCGTAACCTCAAACGCGATCACGCACGGCGGCGCTTCGAACAGCGCAACGCCCGCTTGCAACGCGAAGAGCTGCAGAAAATCGCCGAGCGTCAGGCACGCCAGCGTGCCGCCCAGCCCACCGAAACGGCGGCCGACCCGGTGCAAGCCGCCCTTGAGCGCGTGCGTGCGCAGAAAGCTGCGAATGCCGATGCTGCGCTGAAAAAAGCCAAGATCGATGTGGCCATGAGCCGTGCGCAATTGCACAAATCGCTGAAAGCTTTCGGGCATCCGCCGACGCTCGAACAGCAATCACAATTGATCGTCCTGCAACAGCAGTTCGAAGCCGCCGAACAAGCCCTTGGGCAACTGGAAATCACCACCACCACGCCCGCACCGGCACCGGATGCCGAGCTGAAACGGGCGAAGATCCAGTTGGCCATGCGCCGCGCCGAACTCAAGAAGGCCCAAGCCAGCCAAGCGCCGGCAGAGCACATCGAAGCCCTGGAGCGCGCAGTCGGGGAAGCCGAACATCAGGTAGACAGCCATGCCCACCCTTGAGCCGGTCGACGATCGCCTGCAACAGGCGATGAAACTGGTGTTGTTGGCGCTGTTGCCGGGATTATTGGCGGCGTTCTGGGTGAATGGCTGGGGCGTGCTGATTAACCTGGTGCTGGCGGCGACCGCCGCGCTGGCGGCTGAAGCCGCCATGGTGCAGTGGCGCAAACGGCCGCTCATGCCGACCTTGAGTGACGGTAGCGCGCTGGTCAGCGCCACGTTGCTGGCGCTAGCCCTGCCGCCCTATTGCCCGTGGTGGCTGCCCCTCAGTGCGGCTGCCTCGGCGATGGTGTTGGGCAAACATTTGTATGGCGGCGTTGGCTCCAATCCCTTCAACCCGGCGATGCTCGGTTTCGCCTTGGTACTGGTGACCTTTCCCCAACCCATGACCCATTGGCCGTCATCCCATGGCATGGACCTGCTCAGCGGCCTGCAGCAAGTGTTCGGTACCGGCCAGGCGCCGGATGCGTGGGTGCAGGCCACGGCACTGGACAGTCTGCGGATCAACAAAAGCCTGACCATGGATGAGCTGTTTGCCAGCAATCCAGCCTTTGGCCACTTCGGCGGCCGCGGGGTGGAATGGCTGAACCTGGCGTTTCTGGCGGGCGGGTTGTTTTTACTGCAGCGGCGTGTGATCAGCTGGCATGCCCCGGTCGGCATGCTCGCCAGCCTGTTTGTCATCAGCCTGTTGTGCTGGAACGGTTCGGGTTCCGACTCCCATGGCTCGCCGCTGTTTCATTTGCTCAGCGGTGCGACGATGCTGGGCGCCTTTTTTATCATCACTGAACCGGTGTCCGGCGCCAGGAGTCCGGGCGCGAAGGCGTTGTTCGGCGTCGGCGTCGGGCTGCTGACCTATCTGATTCGTACCTGGGGCGGTTATCCGGACGGCATCGCCTTTAGTGTTCTGTTGATGAACCTGTGTGTGCCGGCCTTGGAGCGGTTCGTGGCAGGTAGACAACAGATGGAGTGGCCATGAGCCGGGTATCGAGCATTGCGCTTGTAGTGTGCCTGGCTGCGGTTGGGCTGGGTATGACGTACTGGGTGCAATGGGGCAGCGCGCCGCGTATTGCCGCCGAACAGCGCCTGATCGATACCCGTCGCCTGCTGGACCTGATCGCGTCTGACAGCTACGACAACCAACCGCTCGAACACCCCGTCAGGATCGAAGCGGCTTTCCTGACCAACAGCACCTTGCTTGGCGGTTATCTGGCAACCAGGGCCAATCAACCCGTCGCCGTGTTGCTGCGCAGCCAAACCCTCGGCTACGCAGGTGCCATCGAGTTGTTGATCGTCATCGACGTGAATGGCAGGTTGCTCGGCGTCAAAACGCTCAAACAATCGGAAACCCCAGGCTTGGGTGCGCGGATCGCCGATTGGCCAAATACCTGGCTCCAGATGTTTCACGGCAAGTCCCGTGGGCAGCCCGAGGACAGTGGCTGGGCACTGAAAAAGGATCAGGGTCAGTTCGATCAGATTGCCGGCGCGACCATCACCTCAAGGGCGGTGATCAATGCCACCCACGACGCCTTGCGTTACTTCGATGAACACCGCCAGCAACTGCTCGGGAACCCAGGCCATGAATGACTCATCAACCCTCCGCAACAGCTTGATGCTGGCCCCACTGATCGGCGCTACCCACTCACTGGTGACCGCCCTTGGCGTGTGCCTGATGTTCCTGGTGGTGTCCGGGTTATTCAGCCTGGTCATGGGTGCCTTGCGAACCCGGCTGGTCCCGGCTACCCGTTTGCTGGCCAGTGTCCTGCTGGCAGCCACGCTTACCAGTTGCGCGGAACTCATGGCGCAGGCCTGGTCGCTGCAATGGCAGCAGCAGTTGGGTATCTACGCAGCCTTGATCGCCTTGCAATGTGTCGTGCTGGAACACACGGGGTTCTATCAACAAAACTGGCAACGACGTCTGCGACTCAATGGCGCGTTCATCGCCCTGATGATTACGCTGGGCCTGCTGCGCGAACTCATCGGCAACGGGACACTGGGGAGCCACCCTGTGTGGCTGCCCGGCGCAATGCCCATCGACTGGCAAGGCTGGGTGCTGACGGCGGATGGCGGCCTGCGCCTGGTCACCTTGACGCCGGGTGGTTTCATCCTGCTCGGACTGCTGATCGCTGCCTGGCAAGCCGGGCGCCCCACGCCTACACAATGACTGTCCTCGAGGAAACGCACTGCCCATGAATGCCGCAAAACGCCTGGAAATTTTCCGCCGGCTGCACGAGGACAACCCGGAACCGAAGACCGAGTTGGCCTACTCGTCACCGTTCGAGTTGCTGATCGCCGTTATTCTCTCGGCGCAATCGACCGACGTCGGCGTCAATAAAGCCACCGCCAAGCTGTACCCGGTTGCCAACACCCCGGCAGCGATCCATGCCCTGGGTGTCGAAGGGTTGTCGGAGTACATCAAGACCATCGGCCTGTACAACAGCAAAGCGAAAAACGTGATCGAAACCTGCCGCCTGCTGGTAGAGCGCCACGCAGGCGAAGTGCCAAAAACCCGCGAAGAGCTGGAGGCGCTGCCCGGCGTCGGGCGCAAAACTGCCAACGTGGTGCTCAACACGGCATTCCGCCAGCTGACGATGGCAGTCGACACACATATCTTCCGAGTCAGCAACCGAACCGGCATTGCGCCTGGCAAGAATGTGGTGGAAGTCGAGAAGAAGCTGATGAAATTCGTGCCCAAGGAGTTCCTGCTCGACTCCCACCACTGGCTGATTCTGCATGGTCGTTATGTGTGCCTGGCCCGCAAGCCCCGCTGCGGTAGCTGCCGAATCGAGGACTTGTGCGAATACAAGCACAAAACCTCCGACGATTGAGAGGCCGGTAGGTTTATTGAACAGTCGATTGAAAAAATCTTTTTTACCCGCCGGGAGATTGTCGATATAAGGGGCGCCAAAGGCCTTCTTAGCCTGGAGCAGCTAAATGAGTACTGGCAAAGAGCAATTGGACGTAGAAGACGACTTCACCACCACCGAAACCGAAGACGCTGAGCCGGTGGTTGAAGTAGCGAAAACTAATCTGAGCAAACGCCGCACCATCGACAACCTGCTGGAGGAGCGCCGACTGCAAAAGCAATTGGCCGATTACGATTTTGACTTATGACACCTGAAAGCCTCCCGAAACGGAGGCTTTTTTATGAGGTGCCGCTCCCCGACAGGCACCCTTTGGCTCGCCGCTATCTGATCACACCAAGCCATTTCGTTGAGCCAACTCGATCAGGTCGACCAACGAGCGCGCATTCAGTTTCAGCAACAGCCGGGTCTTGTAGGTGCTCACGGTTTTATTGCTGAGAAACATGCCATCGGCAATTTCCTTGTTGGTCTTGCCTCGGGCCAACTGTTGCAAGACCATCATTTCACGCCCCGACAATCGATCGACCATATCGGCCTCACTGGCATTGCCCAAACTGGAGCGCACGGTATGCAAGGCTTGATTCGGAAAGTAACTGTAGCCAGACAACACGGCTTTTATTGCACTAAGCAACTCCGTCAGGTCTTGTTGCTTGCAGACATAACCGGCTGCTCCAGACTGCATGCAACGCATGGAAAAATGCCCGGGCGCCTGCGAAGTCAATATCAGCACTTTCATCGGCATTGGGGTCGTGGACAAACGCGCGATGACTTCCAGCCCATCCAGCTTCGGAATCCCGATATCCAGAATGACAATGTCCGGCATAAGTTCACGAGCTAGTTGCAGTGCGTCCACACCATTATCGGTTTCAGCAATAACTTCGTAACCATGCCGCTCCATTAGCATACGTACCGCAAGACGAATGACGGGGTGATCATCCACGATCAGCACTTTATTCATGGGCAAGTCCAATTTTCGCTGTTCGAATTTTTAGAGCCCGCACAATAGCCTAGTCGTTTCACCCATGGCATGCCGTCCCTTCCTGACACCCACAGCGAAAGACATACCCTACAAACATCAAGGATTCCTCCTACAAAAATCCGTCGAACGGAATGAATTGAAAACGGTATCAGCGGCATCATGTCGCACTTTCCAGCCAGTGCCTGTTTCAATTTACGACCATTATTTTCTGAAAATTCGCTCTCCCCCGCCGAATACCCGTATTAACCTCATCAAAACACGCCAGACATTAACGCACTGGACACCCACGCCAGAAATATCACACAAACAGTATCCGACTACTCTTACAGCAAATAATATTTTTTGAGCAATGATTATAAAATCATCAACTTACTCAAAGAACAGCACAACGACAAACAAATTAAAACAACTACCAAAACGAACAAACAATAAAACCCCTACAATGATATTCATCCCACACTAAAAATCGAGTGCATAAATCAAGATGAGAACAACACATGATAAAAAAACGAATTGCCAACCCTATGACTATTATCGCCATATTCGCAACGCTCTCGGAAACGTCCGCTGCGATTTCCCTGCCCTTCCTTGATCAAGAGGAGAGAGAACTCTATGTGTGGTTCCTGATCAGCTTTCCGTTTTACTTGCTTCTGCTATTTTTCGCGACACTCAACTTCAACTACAAGTCGCTGTACGCGCCTTCTGACTTTGAAAAGGGAAAGCACTTCATGAAGGTCATGGATGATGCCGGGCGCATGGACAAAAAAACCTCCGGCAAGGGATTGGAAAACCCAGCTATGGAGACCTCAACCCATGACAGGCAGACAACCGAGACACCCTGTGGTGCGCAGGACCCACCTAATCTGCACCCTATCGTCTCGGTTCAGCACCAATTGCAATTGCCGGAGCTTGTAAAGGACCTGCACATCATCGATGCACGCTGGATGGACAAGGAGATCGAATTTGCAGCGCTGCTGGAAAAAATCCACAGGCCAGGGGAAAAGTCGGCGTGCGTGATCCTGTTTGTCACGTGTGCCGCTTCAGAAATTTTGCTGAAAGCCAGTGCGCTTGAGCATTCAAGACGGGCCATGAAGCGCAAGGACGCCTTCCATGTTGCCTACAATCTCGATTCGCACCGGTTGTCGGTCATTGACCAGGCCGGTGACAAGCCGTAGCACAGGACAGCACATTGGAAGGAGAAAACAGGACATCCTCGATGCGAACGGCAACACAGTACTCGCGTTCCGCCCGCTTTCGAGTTGCCTGACCCCGTCCAGGACGAGGTCAGGCAGCCATCACGATGACAAAGGTATCAGAACAGTTTCCGGCCTTTGTTCGCCGCAATGCGCATGCGCAGGGCATTGAGCTTGATGAAGCCCGCGGCATCCGCCTGGTTGTACGCACCGCCATCTTCTTCGAAGGTCGCGATATTGGCGTCGAACAGCGAGTCGTCGGACTTGCGGCCAGTGACGATCACGTTGCCCTTGTACAGCTTCAGGCGCACGACGCCGTTCACATTGACCTGGGACGCATCGATCATCTGTTGCAGCATCAGACGCTCAGGGCTCCACCAGTAACCGGTGTAGATCAGACTGGCGTACTTGGGCATCAGCTCGTCTTTGAGGTGAGCCACTTCGCGGTCCAGGGTGATCGACTCGATCGCACGGTGGGCGCGCAGCATGATGGTGCCACCCGGGGTTTCGTAGCAGCCACGGGACTTCATGCCCACGTAGCGGTTCTCGACGATGTCGAGACGGCCGATACCGTGTTCACCACCGATACGGTTCAGGGTCGCCAGCACGGTGGCCGGGGTCATTTCGACGCCGTCCAGCGCGACAATGTCACCGTTGCGGTAGGTCAGTTCCAGGTACTGCGCCTTGTCAGGAGCGTTTTCCGGGGAAACGGTCCAGCGCCACATGTCTTCTTCGTGCTCGGTCCAGGTATCTTCCAGCACGCCGCCTTCATAGGAGATGTGCAGCAGGTTGGCATCCATGGAGTACGGGGATTTTTTCTTGCCGTGACGCTCGATCGGGATCGCGTGCTTTTCAGCGTAATCCATCAGCTTTTCACGGGACAGCAGGTCCCATTCGCGCCATGGAGCAATCACTTTCACGCCAGGCTTCAACGCGTAAGCGCCGAGTTCGAAGCGAACCTGGTCGTTACCCTTGCCGGTGGCGCCATGGGAAATGGCGTCAGCGCCGGTTTCGTTGGCGATTTCGATCAGGCGCTTGGCGATCAGCGGACGAGCGATGGAAGTACCCAGCAGGTACTCGCCTTCGTAAACGGTGTTGGCGCGGAACATCGGGAAAACGAAATCGCGCACGAACTCTTCGCGCAAGTCGTCGATGTAGATCTCTTTGACGCCCATGGCCTGAGCCTTGGCGCGTGCAGGTTCGACCTCTTCGCCCTGACCCAGGTCAGCGGTGAAGGTCACGACTTCACAGTTATAAGTATCCTGCAGCCACTTGAGGATCACCGAAGTGTCCAGGCCGCCGGAATACGCCAGAACGACCTTGTTTACGTCCGCCATGCCATCACTCCACGGGGTTCTACGGAAAGCCGGGAAGTCTACCGCTCATGCAGAATAATTTACAGTGGCGCGACAGCTTATGACGACGAAGCGACAGTTTATATCGAGAGGGCGACAATGACCGGAGGGTCAGGAAGTTGTCGAATTGCCTGGCTTCGTCGCCTGCGGGGCGACTTGTTCGGCCGGTGCGCCACGCTCCAGGCGTACCGCGACACGACGGTTCCTGGAGCGGTTGGCGTTGTTGGTGTTCGGCGCCAATGGATAGCTCTCGCCGTGAAAACGCATGGTTATCTGCGACTCCTGGATGCCATTGGCCTTGAAGAAGTCCATCACCGCCAGGGCCCTGCGCCGTGACAAATCACGGTTGGTCAGGCGATTGCCGCTGTTGTCGGAGTGACCGTCCAGTTCGATGTGATTGACCGTCGGATCGGCCTTCATGTACTCCAGCATCACCTGCAGCTTGGCCTTCGCCGCACTGTCGAGTTCGATTCCGCCACCGGGAAAACCGATCTGCGACTGCTTCACCTGTTCGAAATTCTGAGGCAACAGCTTGGCCACACAGCCTTGATAATCGGCAAACGCCTGGGTGAACTTCACCGGCAACAAACGCACCTCCGACACCCGGCCATCGCCCGAAGCGTGGCGGATCACCGGGCTGCGCCCATCTATCAGGCCGCTGATCAGGCGCCCGGCCTGCACTTGCGTACTGTTGAACAACACATTGCCGCTGCCGATTCGCACCGAACCCAGGTTGATGTCTTCACGTCCCGGTTGCCACGGTGCCGCCGCCGCCAGCAAGGTCGCCGAGCCGCCGCCCATCATCGGGTTGTAGGCCTTGAGACGAAAGGTGGCCTGCTCACCGGCCTTGCGCACGAATTCGCCCGAACCGAAATCGGTGATCGGCTGGGTCAGGCGGCATTCGAACTTGTCACCTTCGACCGTCCACTCAATGTTCTCCAGTCGGGTCTGGAACGTGAGTGCCATCGCGGGAAGGCTGGCAAACACACTGAGCAAGGCTAAATAACGCTGGCGCACGGGAGGCTCCACTGGCTTCTACAACAAAAAGACCGACACACAGATGTTTACGGCATACCTGTTGGATATCGGAAGCTTCCCGCAAAACTTGATAGCGAGTGCCTGCAAGAGTCTTTTCCGGTAGCATTCCCTTCAGTTTGACCCGCCTGGAATCCCCTCATGTCCGACCGCCTGACCCTGCTGCGTCCCGACGACTGGCACATTCATCTTCGCGATGGTGCCGTGCTGACCAATACTGTCGCGGATGTTGCGCGCACCTTTGGCCGCGCCATCATCATGCCCAACCTGGTTCCACCCGTGCGCAACGCGGCCGAAGCCGATGGCTATCGCCAGCGGATCCTCGCCGCTCGCCCAGCCGGCAGCCAGTTCCAGCCGCTGATGGTCCTGTACCTCACCGATCGCACCCAGCCTGAAGAAATTCGCGAGGCCAAGGCCAGCGGCTTCGTGTACGCCGCCAAGTTGTACCCGGCCGGCGCGACCACCAACTCGGATTCTGGCGTTACCAGCATCGACAAAATCTTCCCGGCGCTGGAGGCCATGGCCGAAGTCGGGATGCCGTTGCTGATTCACGGTGAAGTCACCCGTGGCGATGTCGACGTGTTCGACCGCGAAAAAATCTTCATCGATGAGCACATGCGCCGTGTAGTCGAGCGTTTCCCGACCCTCAAAGTGGTCTTCGAACACATCACCACCGCGGATGCCGTGCAGTTCGTCAACTCGGCTTCGGCCAACGTCGGCGCGACCATCACCGCGCACCACCTGCTGTACAACCGCAACCACATGCTGGTGGGCGGGATTCGGCCGCACTTCTACTGCCTGCCGATCCTCAAGCGCAATACCCACCAGGAAGCCCTGCTCGACGCCGCCACCAGCGGCAGCGAGAAGTTCTTCCTCGGCACGGACTCGGCGCCCCACGCCCAGCACGCCAAGGAAGCCGCTTGCGGTTGCGCCGGCTGCTACACCGCCTATGCAGCTATCGAGATGTATGCCGAAGCCTTCGAACAGCGCAACGCGCTGGACAAGCTCGAAGCCTTCGCCAGCCTCAATGGCCCGCGGTTCTATGGCCTGCCGGCCAACACCGATCGCATCACCCTGGTCCGCGAAGAATGGACCGCCCCGACCAGCCTGCCGTTTGGCGAGCTGACCGTTATCCCGCTGCGCGCCGGTGAAAAACTGCGCTGGCGCCTGCTGGAGGAACACGCGTGAGTGAAGACCATTTCGACGACGAACTGGAAGGCAATGGCGGCGCAGGCGGCCCTCGTCATCCAATGGCAGCCAGGTTCCGTGGTTACCTGCCGGTGGTCGTCGACGTAGAAACCGGTGGTTTCAACTCGGCCACCGACGCCCTGCTGGAGATCGCCGCGACCACCATCGCCATGGATGAAAAGGGATTTGTGTATCCCGATCACACCTACTTCTTCCGGGTCGAACCGTTTGAAGGCGCGAACATCGAAGCGGCGGCCCTGGAGTTCACCGGGATCAAGCTCGATCACCCGTTGCGCATGGCCGTAAGCGAAGAGTCTGCTCTGAACGATATCTTCCGTGGCGTGCGCAAGGCCCTCAAGGCCAATGGCTGCAAACGGGCAATCCTGGTCGGGCATAACAGCAGCTTCGACCTGGGCTTCCTCAATGCAGCGGTTGCGCGGATGGACATGAAGCGCAACCCGTTCCATCCGTTCTCCAGCTTCGACACCGCAACGCTCGCGGGCCTGGCTTACGGCCAGACCGTGCTGGCCAAGGCGTGCCAGGCGGCAGACATCGACTTCGACGGTCGTGAGGCTCACTCGGCCCGCTATGACACCGAGAAGACGGCGGAGCTGTTCTGCGGCATCGTCAATCGCTGGAAGCAGATGGGTGGCTGGGAAGACTTCGACGACTGATGCTGTTGGCTCTTTTGTAGGAGCGAGCCTGCTCGCGATGGACTAGAGAGCGCTGCGGAGTATCAGGCTTCCCGCGTTATCGTTAACGACCATCGCGAGCAGGCTCGCTCCTACAGGGTCTAAGTCCCGTGCATAAAAAAACCGGCCCTCAAGGCCGGTTTTTTTGTACCTGCAACGCGCCTTACAGAGCGGCAGCGTGCTCGGTCAGGTAAGCCGCAACGCCTTCTGGCGAAGCGTTCATGCCTTTGTCGCCTTTCTTCCAGTTGGCAGGGCAAACTTCGCCGTGCTCTTCGTGGAATTGCAGAGCGTCGACCAGACGCAGCAGCTCTTCCATGTTACGACCCAGCGGCAGGTCGTTGATGATCTGCGAGCGGACAACGCCTTTGTCGTCGATCAGGAATGCGCCACGGAACGCCACGCCGTCAGCGGACTGAACGTCGTAGGCCTTCATGATTTCCTGCTTGATGTCGGCAGCCATGGTGTAGCGAACTTCGCCGATGCCACCGTTGTTGACCGGGGTGTTGCGCCATGCGTTGTGGGTGAAGTGCGAGTCGATCGACACAGCGACCACTTCCACGTTGCGGGCCTTGAATTCCGACATGCGGTTATCCAGAGCGATCAGCTCGGACGGGCAAACGAAGGTGAAGTCCAGTGGGTAGAAGAACACCAGGCCGTATTTGCCTTTGATCGCCGAAGACAGGGTGAAGCTGTCAACGATCTCGCCATTGCCGAGTACGGCCGGTACGGTGAAGTCAGGGGCTTGTTTGCCTACGAGTACGCTCATTGGATATCTCCTGGTGTAATAGCGTGAGAAACAGGGTTCGTATCAGCCTGCCACCCTGAGGCGACAGCCCTGTGACACGACCCCCGGTCGCAAAAGACCGGTCATCATACACCGCGTATTTGAGCTGGCTTAGCTGTTTTTTCCCGCGGCGATGAAATCCCCGCGAGTTCTGCCCAGCGGATTGGCCGGACAGACCGTTCGTCAGCCGCGCTCTTTTATGGCGAAAAGTGCCGTGAAACCACTTTGACAATCATTCTCGTTAACATTAAGATCCATCGCAATTGAGTCACAATCAGCGACGGTCTTCTTTATGTATGTTTGCCTCTGCACTGGCGTCACCGACGGTCAAATCCGCGATGCGATCTATGAAGGATGCTGCAGCTACAAGGAAGTCCGCGTGGCCACTGGCGTTGCCAGCCAATGCGGCAAATGTGCCTGCCTTGCCAAGGAAGTGGTCCGCGAGACCCTGACAAAACTGCAAACGGCCCAGGCTGCCATTCCCTATCCAGTAGAATTCACAGCCGCGTAACTATCGATTTTCAAAGAACCGGACATATGTCCGGTTTTTTTATGCCTCAAAATCAACTGGTTAGGCTCTAGACGCGGAACACAAACATTCTTATTCAGATTAATTTTCATTTAAGTTTCAATAACTTAGGTTTGACACTATTAAATACGCGGCTCAAACTCAGCTTTATTGAAGGCTAATACAGGGCAGGACCCCATCATGAAAGGCGACGTTACAGTCATCCAGCATCTCAACAAGATCCTTGCCAATGAGCTGGTCGCGATCAATCAATATTTCCTGCATGCGCGCATGTACGAAGATTGGGGCCTGAACAAGCTCGGTAAGCACGAGTACCACGAATCCATCGACGAGATGAAGCACGCGGACAAGCTGATCAAGCGCATCCTGTTCCTTGAAGGCCTGCCGAACGTCCAGGACCTGGGCAAGCTGCACATCGGCGAACACACCAAGGAAATGCTGGAGTGCGACCTGCGTATCGAACGCACCGGCCATGCCGATCTTAAAGTGGCCATCGCGCATTGCGAAAAAGTCGGTGACTTCGGTAGCCGCGAACTGCTTGAAGATATCCTGGAGTCCGAAGAAGAACATATCGACTGGCTCGAAACCCAGTTGGGCCTGATCGATAAAGTCGGTCTAGATAACTACCTGCAATCGCAGATGGGCGACGACGAGTAAGTTCTACGCCTTAATCTCGATGCAATAAAAAGCCCCGCACTCTGCATTAGAGGCGGGGCTTTTTAATGCCCGCATTTCAATGTGGGCATTAACTCCTGTGGGAGCGACTCTGCGCACGAAAGCGCTTGTCAGTCAGCTTTACAGTAACTGACAGACTGCATTCGCTAGCAGGCTCGCTCCTACAAGAAGCGGATCAGGCTTCGGATTTGTTGGCAGCGGCGGCTTCGACAGCAGCCTTGATGGTGCTTTGCAGCGAACCATCAGCAGCCATCTCAGTCATGATGTCGCTACCGCCTACCAGCTCACCACCGACCCACAGTTGCGGGAAGGTTGGCCAGTTGGCGTACTTAGGCAGGTTGGCGCGGATTTCCGGGTTCTGCAGGATGTCCACGTACGCAAACTTTTCGCCACATGCCATCACGGCCTGCGCGGCTTTGGCGGAGAAGCCGCACTGCGGGGCATTCGGCGAGCCTTTCATGTAAAGCAGAATGGTGTTGTTGGCAATCTGCTCTTTAATCGTTTCGATGATATCCATGGAGCACCTCGGCTGAACTTTCCGACTCATGGGTCGGCACGGTGGCGCATTGTAACGGAAAGCCGAGCCCCCTGCTCGGTCTCTCCGTCAGACTGTTTCAAGCCGCTGCCACGGTCACCGGCACGCCGTTGAGCGCGGCGTTGCCCGACAACTCGTCGAGCTGGCATTCGTCAGTCAGGTCGTTGGCACTGGAACCCGGCTGGCTGCTGGCAATGCTCATCTGCACGCCGGGCCGTGCATGACCCCAACCGTGGGGCAGGCTGACTACGCCTTGCATCATGTCCAGGCTGCCCTGCACTTCGACTTCAATCACCCCCACCCGTGAGCTGACCCGCACGCGCTGCCCGTCGCTGAGCCCGCGGCTGGCCAGGTCGTCCGGGTGCATCAGCAATTGGTGGCGCGGCTTGCCCTTCACCAACCGATGGTAGTTGTGCATCCACGAATTATTGCTGCGCACATGACGGCGGCCGATCATCAGCAACTCATCGGCGGCCGGCGCCTGCAAGGCTGCAAAACGCGCCAGGTCAGCCAGGATCACTGAGGGAGCGGCCTGGATTCGCTGGTTGGTGGTTTTCAGCCGCGAGGCCAGGTTAGGCTTGAGCGGTCCGAGGTCGACGCCATGGGGATGATCGAACAGTGTCGCCAACGACAGTTTGTATTCTGACGTGTCGCCATACATCCCCATGCGCAGGCCGCGATCGATCATCTGCGCCGGAGCGATGGTCGGCTTCAACTCTTTGCCCGTTTTCGCTGCAAACGCCTTGGCCAGCCCGACAAAGATCTCCCAGTCGTGCAAGGCCCCCTCGGGTTTGGCGAGGATCGCGCGGTTGAAGCGGCTGACATTGCGCACCGCGAACAGATTGAAGGTGGTGTCGTAATGATCGTTTTCCAGCGCCGACGTCGAAGGCAGGATCAGATCGGCATAACGCGTGGTTTCATTGATGTACAGGTCGATGCTGACCATGAACGCCAACCCGTCCAGCGCCTGCTCGAGCTTGCGCCCATTGGGCGTGGACAACACCGGGTTGCCCGCCACGGTGATCAGTGCCCGGACCTGCCCTTCCCCTTCGGTCAGCATCTCTTCAGCCAGCGCCGACACCGGCAATTCGCCGGCGTATTCCGGGCGCCCCGACACCCGGCTCTGCCACAGGTTGAAATGCCCGCCGGAGGTCGTCGCCACCAGGTCCACGGCCGGTTCGGTGCACAGCGCACCGCCCACGCGGTCGAGGTTGCCGGTGACCAGGTTGATCAACTGCACCACCCAATGGCACAGCGTGCCGAATGCCTGGGTCGACACGCCCATTCGCCCATAGCAAACCGCCGACGGCGCTGCGGCGAAGTCGCGTGCCAGCTGACGAATCTGCTCGGCCGGCACCGCACACAAAGGGCTCATGGCGTCGGCGGTGAACGGTGTGACCGCCTCGCGCACGTCCTCCAGACCGTCCACCGGTAGCTGGTTGTCGCGCGTCAGGCCTTCGGCAAACAACGTATTGAGCAAGCCGAACAACAGCGCGGCATCACCGCCAGGGCGCACGAACACATGCTGGTCGGCCATGGCCGCCGTTTCACTGCGACGCGGATCGACCACCACCACCTTGCCGCCGCGAGCCTGAATCGCCTTCAGGCGTTTTTCCACGTCCGGCACGGTCATGATGCTGCCATTCGACGCCAGGGGGTTACCGCCCAGGATCAGCATGAAATCGGTGTGATCGATGTCCGGGATCGGCAGCAGCAAACCGTGGCCGTACATCAAGTGACTGGTCAGGTGATGGGGCAGTTGGTCGACCGAGGTGGCGGAAAACCGGTTACGGGTTTTCAACAGGCCCAGGAAGTAATTGCTGTGGGTCATCAGCCCGTAGTTGTGCACGCTCGGGTTGCCTTGATAAACCGCCACGGCGTTTTGCCCGTGTTTTTCCTGGATCGCCGCCAGGCGTTCGGCGACCAGATCGAACGCAGCCTGCCATTCGATGGGTTGCCATTGATTGCCCACCCGCTGCATCGGCTGACGCAGGCGATCCGGATCGTTCTGGATGTCTTGCAACGCCACAGCCTTGGGGCAGATATGGCCGCGGCTGAACGTATCCTGGGCGTCACCCTTGATCGAAGTGATCTGGACGGCTGCGCCCTCGACCTCGGTGGTTTCGATGGTCAGGCCGCAGATGGCTTCGCACAAATGGCACGCGCGGTGATGGAGAGTCTTGGTCATGGCCAGTCTCTGTCTTGTTATGGGCGGACAACGTTGGCCGCGGAAGCAAAACTATGGCGCCGTACCCGTCGCCGCGCCAGCGACGTTCGTCTTGTGAATCGAGGGTCATCAGGCCAGCCGATGGCTGCCTGGTATCAGTTCGGGGGCAGCCTGGGTGGCGCCTGATGCTGGATTTCCTGAAGGTTTTCGAACGCCCCATGGCCAACGTCGACGCCGGTCAGTTCGCCGATCAGGCGCCAGTGTTCATCGAGCCCGGCGCTGATCGTGGCCATACGATCGACCATGTGCCGACCGGCAGCCCGGGTCATCTGGTCGTCACTGCGCAGCAGCTCGAAGGACATCGTCGTCACCGAGGCGGTGAGGTGCGTCAGCGAGCGTGCCGTCAGGCCCAGTAGTTCCAATAACAGCTGTTCTTTCGATTCCATCGGGAGGCTTCCTGCGTCGCTCGAGATTTATTTATAACCCAGCACTTTGCATTAGCAAACATTTCAGGCTGGCGGCATACCCGCCCAAGACCTCGAATGACAGGTCAGAAACCGACTGGCAGCGCGCCTTCGCCGTCTCGCCCGATTGCCAAGCCCCGTGAGGCCAGTGTACAAATGAACCGCTGCTGTCAGGAATCAAGCTTCAAAAGCGCTACCTCGGTCACCCCGTAGCACCTCTGAAATTCCCTAAAAACTGTAGCCCTATTGGTAAGACGCGACATTTAATTATAAGATCGCGCCTTCCCCTATTTCGTCGCCCCGTGCGGCTTACGCCGCAGGTCTCGCCCATTGTTCCGTTAAACAAGGCTTTGAGCATCTGCGGTTTGTAGCAAAAAGGTAGTCAATGATGAGCGCAAGGCACTTTCTCTCCCTGATGGATTGCACGCCCGAAGAGCTGGTCAGCGTGATCCGTCGAGGCGTTGAGCTCAAGGACCTGCGTAACCGCGGCGTACTGTTCGAGCCTCTGAAAAACCGCGTCCTGGGGATGATCTTCGAGAAGGCCTCGACCCGCACCCGGATCTCCTTTGAAGCCGGCATGATCCAGCTCGGCGGCCAGGCCATTTTCCTGTCACCGCGTGACACTCAACTGGGCCGAGGCGAGCCGATCAGCGACTGCGCGATTGTCATGTCGAGCATGCTCGACGCGGTGATGATCCGTACCTTTGCCCACAGCAACCTGACCGAATTCGCCGCCAACTCCCGTGTGCCGGTGATCAACGGCCTGTCCGATGACCTGCACCCGTGCCAGCTACTGGCAGACATGCAGACCTTCCTTGAACACCGCGGCGCGATCCAGGGCAAGACCGTGGCCTGGATCGGCGATGGCAACAACATGTGCAACAGCTATATAGAAGCGGCGATCCAGTTCGACTTCCAGTTGCGCGTAGCTTGCCCGGAAGGTTACGAGCCCAACCCTGAGTTCGTGGCCAAGGCCGGCGACCGGGTCACCATCGTTCGCGACCCGAAAGAAGCCGTGCGCGGCGCCCACCTGGTGAGCACCGACGTCTGGACCTCCATGGGCCAGGAAGAAGAAACCGCCAAACGCCTGAAACTGTTCGCGCCGTACCAGGTCAATCGCGCCCTGCTCGACCTGGCCGCTGACGACGTGCTGTTTATGCATTGCCTGCCGGCGCACCGTGGCGAGGAAATCAGCGTCGACCTGCTTGACGACAAACGCTCGGTGGCCTGGGATCAAGCCGAAAACCGTCTGCATGCCCAAAAGGCTCTGCTGGAGTTCCTCGTCGAACCGGCGTATCACCACGCATGAGCCAGCCATTACTGCTTAACCTGCGCAACCTCGCCTGTGGCTATCAAGACCAGCGAGTGGTTCAAAACCTCAACCTGCACCTTAACGCGGGCGACATCGGTTGCCTGCTGGGCTCCTCGGGCTGCGGCAAGACCACCACCCTGCGGGCGATTGCCGGTTTCGAGCCGGTGCACGAAGGTGAAATCCAGCTGGCCGGCGAGACCATCTCGAGTGCCGGTTTCACCCTGGCCCCGGAAAAACGCCGCATCGGCATGGTGTTCCAGGACTACGCACTGTTCCCGCACTTGAGCGTGGCTGAGAACATCGCTTTCGGTATTCGCAAGCACCCGCAGCAAGGCCGGGTCATCGAAGAGCTGCTGGAACTGGTCAACCTGAAGAACCTCGGCAAGCGTTATCCCCACGAGCTGTCCGGTGGACAGCAGCAACGTGTCGCCCTGGCCCGCGCCTTGGCGCCAGAACCGCAATTGCTGCTGCTCGACGAACCATTCTCCAACCTCGATGGTGAACTGCGCCGCAAGCTCAGCCATGAAGTGCGCGACATCCTCAAGGCCCGTGGCACCAGCGCGATTCTGGTGACCCACGACCAGGAAGAAGCCTTCGCCGTCAGCGATCACGTCGGCGTGTTCAAGGAAGGTCGCCTGGAACAGTGGGATACGCCCTACAACCTCTATCACGAACCGCTGACGCCCTTTGTCGCCAGCTTCATCGGCCAGGGCTATTTCATTCGTGGTCAGTTGAGCAGTCCGGAATCGGTGCAAACCGAGCTGGGTGAGCTGCGCGGCAACCGCGCCTATACCTGGCCGGTCGGTGGCGCGGTGGATGTGTTGCTGCGCCCGGACGATATCGTCTACGCACCGGACAGCACCTTGAAAGCGCGCATTGCCGGCAAGACCTTCCTCGGCGCATCGACCCTGTATCGACTGCAATTGCCGACAGGCGCGCAACTGGAATCGATCTTCCCGAGTCATGTCGATCGTCAGGTCGGCGCGGACGTGGGCATTCGTGTCGCGGCCGAGCACCTGGTGTTGTTCCAGGCATCCGGCAGCACGGCGGCGCAGATTCCCGCGGTTGAATCAGGGGTTCGGCGTTTCAGCACAGCGAACTGAGACACACAAAACCCTGTAGGAGCGAGCCTGCTCGCGATGGGGTGTCAGACACGTTGATATCGACTGACACGCCAT